>CAXUFI010000163.1:0-6187 GCA_964250245.1 uncultured bacterium | reverse complement strand
GGACTATTTGACCGAATAGTACCGTCGCGCCGCCGACCGGCGGCGGCAGCGGCCCGATCAGCAGCAGCCGTAACGGCCGGCGCCGCGCGCGAGGCGCTAGCAGTTCGCTCACTGTTTTAGCAGTTTACCTTGTGTCTACTGGGGGCGCAGCCGATAACCCGTACCCCTAGATTCGCTCTTCCCCTGGAGCAAAAGGTAAAGACGGACATGTTTCGAGCACGTGCGCTTGCCGCACTTGTTGCTGCGCTTTGCACCGGCTGTGCGGGCCAGAACGCCACCTCCGGTATTCCGAATACGCCCGCGAATCCATCCCTCGCGCTAGCGGCGCCGCCGCTTGCGGAGACGTCGTTCTCCGCAGGAGCGCTGCAGGCGCCGCAAACGGCGGGCGTGGTATACAGCGAGACGTTCGAACGCGATCGCGTCGGCGCGGCGGCGACCGGCTGGTCGACGAGCGCCGGCTCGTTCGCGGTGTGCCAGCCTTCCGGAAAAACGCATGAATATTGTGAGCAAAGCGCGGGCGACGCGGTCGCGAAGCCGGACGTCGCGGGGAGCGCGTCGTGGCAGGATTACACGGTCGACGCCGACCTCGTTCACGGCGGCAGCGGCGGTATCGTCGCGTTGCGCGCGAGGATCCGCGACGGCGCGCACTTCTATGAATTCGCCATCCGGTCGCGCGCCGGCTCGGCCACGCAAACGTGGCAGCTTTGGAAGTCCGGCGACGGCGGTTGGACCGAATTGTTCGGTCGCACCGTCGCCGCTACGGCCGCAGAAACCGTTCACGTACGGCTCGTCTTCGCGGGCTCGATGATTACCGCGTATGCCGGTCCGGCGGCCGCCTTGGTGCGGATCGGAGCGATCGCCGACGCGGCCTCCGGCTCCGGCGGCATCGCCGTTCGGACCGCCGCCTCTACCACGTCGACCTTCGATAATCTGATCGTAACCCTCGCATCGAGCGGCCCCGCGTCGCCCGCCCCGCCGCCCGCGCCCGGCGTCGCCACCTTCCAAGGGTGCGCCGTCTTCACACCGGGCGATTATTATAACGCCGACGTAAGCAACGCCGCGGTCGACGCTCATTCGGCGCAATACATCGCCTCGGTGAGAGCCGTCGACGATACCGGCTTTCGAGATTCACTCGGCATCGAGCCCGTCAACGTCGCCGGCGACGCTACGCCGCTGCTTACGGTGCACCAGCAAGTGCCGTACCATCAGTTTCCCGTGAAATTTCCGTGGCAGCCCGGCTATCAGATCGAAAATATCGGCGACGCGCACTACGTCGCCGTCAATACGCAATCGTGTCATCTTTACGAAGCCTACGGCATGAGATACGCGAACGGCCAACTCTCGGCGTACAGCGGTAAGGACTACGACCTGCATCAGCCGTTTAAGATCGGCGGCGGCGTCATGGCTTCGGGATTGTCGTACTTCGCGGGCGCCGTCCGTCACGAAGAGATCGCGGGCGGGATCCACCATACGCTTAATCTAGACGTCTGGCAGAACGCACTTTGCAACTGCTATACGTCACCGGCGGCCGGCAGCGACGGCGTTCCTTACAACGGCCCCGCTTCGGCGTACGAGCTGCCGTACGGCGCGCACCTGCGGCTCAAAGCGAGTTACGACTGTTCGGGCTTCGGCCCTCAGTCCGGCGCCATCTGCACGGCGTTAAAACGCTACGGCCTGCTGATCTCCGATACGGACGGTCACTACGCGAATAACAACAAGCTGTTTTTCGTCAACCCGACCGACGGCGGCAGTTGGGACGACGGCGACCTCGGCGCGCTCTCGCGCCTGCGGTTCGCAGACTTCGACGTCTTAAAGGTCGGCGCCGTCAGGAATTAGCCGCGTGACGGGCGGCACGTCGATGCTCGCGGCGGCGGCTCCGAGAACGTAGACGGCAAAGCCGGCGTCGCGCCACGCTGCGACGCGCGCCGGCGGCCGGCCGCAGAGCAAGATGCGGTGCCGCATCAGGGCGGCCATCGCGTGCGGCTCGATCGCGGCGAAAACGTCGTGCTCGGTGACGATCACGAGCGCGTCGCTCGCGCGCGCCGCCTCTTCGAGCGAGGCACACAGCGGGCGCGAGAAACGGCGCGCGAGCGGATCGTAGATGCGGGTCGCGTATCCGCGTTCGCGCAACAGCTCGTCGATGCGTTCGCACGGACTCTCCCGCGTGTCGTCGACGTTGGGCTTATAGGCCGCGCCGAGCAACGTCACGACCGCGTCGCGCGGCGGCAGCGGCACGCGCGACGCGATGCGGCGCACGATGACGTCGGGCATACGCTCGTTAATGCGCCGTGCCGTCTGAATGAGTTCGGTGACGAAGGGATTGGCATTGGAGAGAAAGTGCGGGTCGACGGGGATGCAGTGGCCGCCCACGCCCGCGCCCGGTGAGAGAATCGAGACGCGCGGATGTTCGTTCGCGAGCCGGATCGTCTCCCAGGCGTCGACGCCGAGTTCTTCGCATAGCAGCGCGAGTTCGTTAGCGAAAGCGATGTTGACGTCGCGAAACGTGTTCTCGACGACTTTTACGAGCTCGGCCGTCGTGCAATCCGTCAGGTGGATCGGACCCGTCACGAACGACGCGTAAAGCCGCCGCGCCTGCTCGGCATCGCCGGGCCGGCGTCCCCCGATCACGCGGGCGTTGGTGCGCAGCTCGCGCACGATCGCGCCCGGGATCACGCGTTCGGGACAGTGCGCGATCCGGTAATCGTCGGGTTCGAGGCCGGCCGCGCGCAACGCGCCCGCCACCACGCGCTCGACCGTCCCGGGCGGCACGGTCGATTCGAGGATGACGGCGTTCCCCGGATGCAGCAGCGGCGCGAGCTGCAGCGTCGCCTGCTCGACGAAGCTCAGGTCCGGTTTGTGGCCGTGCGTCGGGGTCGGCACGCAGATCAGGAACGCGTCGGAGGGCGCCGGCGCATCGACGAAGCGCAAGCGTCCGCTCGCGACGGCCGCCGCCGTGAGCTCGCAAACCTCGGCCTCCGCGCCGCTCTCGCCCGAGCGCAGGGCGCGCAGACGAACGGCGTCGACATCGTAACCAGCCCCGTCGTGACCGGCGTTGGCCAGCATCGCCGCCGTCGGCAGCCCGATGTATCCCAAGCCCAAGATCGTTACGTTCACGAAGCCCCCAAATTCCAGTCGCCTAGCGCTCACGCTCACGCTCGCGCGACGATGCGGCGCATCAAGCGCCCGTAGTATGCCATGTCCTGGCGGTCGACGAGCAGCACCCGCTCCCACGCGACGCCGGTTTCGTCACAGAAAAACCAGAGCGCGACGCTCTGGCTCGTTATATAAGCGACGGTCGAGCCCAGCGCCGCTCCGAGCAGCCCGATGCGCGGCACGAGCGCGAAGCTGAGCCCCGCGCAAACCGCGGTCGAGATCGCGGACGTCACGAGCGGCACCCGGACGCGGCCGCGATTGAGCACGAAATAGTTGGAGATCATCGCGCTCGTCGAGGCCGCGACCAGACCGATGAGGAGCACTCGCAGCGGCGCGACGATCGTGGCATAGCCGGGCCCGAAGATTGCGTGAACGACGAGCGGCGCCGCGGCCGCCCCAGCCGCCGCGAGCATAAAGGCGAGAAAGATGCCGTTGCGCAGGCAGCGCGCCGTGAAGACGGCCGCGACGCCGCGCTCGAGCGCACCCACGTGGGGGATCGCGGCTTGCGAGATGGCGAGCGTCAGCGAGAGTACGCTCTCGGCGCCGGTAACGGCGAGCGTATACATGCCGACCGCGGAGACCGGCGCGAGGATGGCGACGACGTAGATGTCGATGCGGTAATTGAGCAGATTCGCGAAATTAACGAGACCCGCGCGCGCGGCGAAGCGCAGCAGTTCCGCGCTTGCGACCACCGTGCCGGAAAGGCGCAGCGCATCGCGCGAGGCCAAGGCCAGACCCGTCGCTCCGGCGACCGCCATCCCGGCGACGAAGCCGGCGATCGCGAGTCGCGGCGACGAGCGATCGAGCCGGAGCGCGGCGCTTACGAAGAGCAGCGTCAAGACGTAGGCCGCCGCGTTCAAGAGCCCGGCGGCCCGGGCCCGATCGGTGCCCAAATACAGCCCGTACGCGAGCGAATAGACGGCGTAGGCGGCGACGAAAGCGGCAGCGGGAACGGCGGCCCGCAGGCTATGCGTCAGCAGCGCCGTCGCGAGCGCCGCGCCGATCCCGCCCGCGATGAAGATCAGCAAGACGATGAGCGCCGCACGAACGATGCTCGCGTCGGCCCGGCGATTGAGCAGAAAATAGACGACACCCGAAGAGAGCCCCGCCGCGAACGTCGTGCTGACGCCGGCATCGATCGCCGGCAACACGTACTCGCCGCGGCCCGCGGGGCCGAGCAGCCGGGCCGTGAGCACGCTCAAGAGCGCGGAACTCGAGAGCGTAACGATGCGGACGGCCCACAGCAGCGCGGCATTCGAAACGACGCGCACGCCTAACGTACCGAAGGCCGGCACATCAGCGTGACCGCGGCGCGAGCCGCTTCAACTCGAGAACGTCGGTCCCGTCGAAGCGAGTTACCGTGAGGATCCGGTAGTGCGTCGCCACGTATCGCGCGAGATAACGGCAGCCGAAGAAGGCGTAATCCTTCGCCGCGCAAGCGCCGTTCTCGATGAGCCACACGCGGTCGCGTCCGGCTGCGAAGCGTCCGAGCGAGGCCGCGACTTCGCTCGTCCCGTGCAGCACGAACGCCGACTCGTCGAAGCGCTCGAAACTCATCGGCCGCGGAATCGCGAAGACCGGCAGCGGCGCGCGAAAATAATAGCGGAACGGCACGTCGGCTTCGGCATTGAAAAGCGCGACGCCGTCGGCCGGCCGCGCGCGGGCGGTGACGAACTCCGAGACGCGGCGCCAATCGCCGGGCTTACTGAGACCGTGGTAGGCGTGCCACAAGCTAAGTGCCGCGAATAGCGTATAGACGGCCGCGTACGTGGCGAGCACGAGTCGCCGGCGCGGGAGCGCGACGTCGCCGATCAGCGACGCGGCGAACGCGAGCAGCGGCACCAGCATCACGAGCGTGTGGCGCGGAACGAGCACCTGAACGTGCGTGCCGACGATGACGAGCGTATACAGTGCGAAGAGCGCGACGAGCACGTAGCCCAGCGCCTTGGTCGTTCTGGAGGGAGCGACGTGCCCCGCGCCGAGGCCGAGCGGCACGAACGCGACCGCCAGGTACAGCGCGTTGAGCAGCCGCAGGTGCGCCCACGTTTCGATCCAGCCGTGCGGAAACGGATAACCGAGCAGCACCGTCAGCATGGCATAGCCCGGGACCGCGAAGGCCGCGGCGAAGGCGCTGTACGATTCGAACTGACCGGGAAGCACGAGCCCGAGCGGAACGAGCGACAGACAGATCGCGGCGCCGTACACAATTAAACGCCGGGCGGCGAGCCACTCGCGCAGCATCAGCAAGGCGAACGCATGCGCCGCGATGAGGAACGCCACGTAATATTGCGTGTAGCAGCCGAGGATCGCCACGCAAAGATAGCCGATTCTCGCGGCGCGGCTCGCTCGCTCGTCGACGAAGCCGCGGAAAAATAAGAACAGCAACAGCACGGAGCACGTGATGGAGGCGGCATACGGCCGAATCTCGATCGCGGCCCAGATCGTGAACGGATTGACGGCGACCGCGGCGACGACGATGGTCGCCTTCACGCCCGCGATATAGCGCCGCGCGAACGCCCAGGTCGTCGCGAGCGTAACGACCGAAAACGCGATCGAGAGCAGCCGCGCGAAGAACGCCGACGGGTTAAGGTCGCGCCAAGCCGCCAGCAACGCGAAATACAACGGTGCTTGCGCTTCGAAACCGAGTCCCCGCCGCAGCGCCTCCGCGAGGCCGCCGCTACTGGAGCGCAGGCTGTACGCTTCGTCTTGCCAGATATTGAGACAGTACGCCAGCGGCACGCAAACCACGACGAACGCGACGACGACCAGCAGCGGCGCCGCGAGGAGCGAGCTCCGCTCGCGCGCGCCGGCTTGCGCCGGGTACGCCCGCCCTACGCGAGACGTCGTCGACATGCAGGCGCTTGCGCAAACAAGTCGATCATCCGCCGCGACCACGGCTCGAGGTCGAAACGCCGTACCATCTGCTCCCGCGCCGCCCGGCCCTCTTCCTCGGCCTCGGCCGGGTCGCGCGCGAGCACGGCTCGGACCGCCGCCGCGAGGCCGGCGGGTTCGAGCGCCGTGAGCCGGCAAGCTT
>CAXUFI010000162.1:0-6204 GCA_964250245.1 uncultured bacterium | reverse complement strand
GGCGCGCGCGCCCCCCCGCCCCCGGCCGCCCCCCCCCGCCCCCCCCCCCCCCCCACGTCCCGATCGCGCGCGTGCCCAACGTGGCGGGCGCGCTGCGGACGATGAAAAAGGCCGGCGTGTGGGCGGCGGGCGCCGCCGCCGGGGGCGATGCCGTCGCCTACACGGAAGCCGACCTAAGCGGCGACATGGCGCTCGTGATCGGTGCCGAGGGCGACGGCATCTCGCCCGTCGTGCGCAAAGAGTGCGATTTCATCGTGCGGATTCCGATGTACGGCGCGCTGCAATCGCTCAACGCGTCCGTCGCCGCCGGGGTGTTGCTCTTCGAGGCGCGGCGGCAGCGGCTCGCCGCGCCGTGAAGTCCGGCGCCCGGTTCCCCCGGTTCCTCGCACTCGCCTGGACCGTCGCGTTGCTTCTCGGCGGGGCCGGACCGGCGACCGGCGGCGCACGCGTCGTGAAAGTCGGGCTCGACCTGCCGCTCTCGGGGATCGACGGCGCGAGCGCGATCCCCGCCCGCAACGCCGTCGTGCTCGCGCTCGAGGAGGCCAACCGGCGCGGCTTGCCCGGCGGCGTGCGGCTCGTGCTCGACGATCTCGACGACACCGTGCAGGGCAAGCACGATCCCGCCCAGGGCGCGCAAAACATGCGGAGCTTCGCCGCCGACCCGGACGTGCTCGCGGTCGTCGGCCCGATGAATTCCAACGTGGCCGAAGCGGAGATCCCGGTCGGGAACGCCGCGGGCCTGGCCCTGATCTCCATGGGGGCGACGGCGGTCGCGTTGACGCATGTGCCCGAGGCGTTGCGCTTCCGTCCCGAAGCGCCGGAGCGCGTGACGTTCTTCCGCGTGTGCGCCACGGACGATCTGCAGGGCGCCGCGCTCGCCGCCTTCGCCCGCCGGCTCGGCTTACGCCGCACGTTCGTCATCGACGATAACGAGTCGTACGGACGCGGCCTCGCCGATGTGTTCGCCGCGGCTTTCCCACGAGCCGGGGGCGCGATCGCCGGCCGCGAGCACCTGACGCCGTTCGCTCTGGATTTTCAGGCGTTGCTAACGAAGGTTCGCGGGACGGCTCCCGACTCGGTGTTCTTCGGCGGCATCGTCAGCACGGGCGGCGCGGTGCTGCGCAGGCAGATGGCCGACGCCGGTCTCGGGAAGGTTCCCTACTTCGGCGGCGACGGGCTCGCCGCGCCCGACTATGCGGAGCTCGCCGGACCCGCCGCCGCCGGCACGTATTTCACCTTGATCGCGCCGGACGTCGCCCACCTGTCCGCGGCGAAGAGCTTCGTGAGCGCGTACCGCGCGCGTTTCAAAGCCGACCCCGGCAGCTACTCGGCGGGCGGCTACGCCGCGGCCGCGGTCGTCGTGGCGGCGGTGCGTCGCGAACTCGCCGCGCACGCGGACCGCTTGCCCTCGCGGGACGACGTCGTACGGGCGATCGCCGCCACCCGGGACCTGCCGACGCCGCTCGGGCCGGTCGGCTTCGATTTGCAAGGGGATCTGCTGGCGCCCATTATCAGTCTCTACCGGGTCGAGCGCGGAGCGGCGACCTTCATCGGACAACGCACCGTTCATCCTTGACGCCTTTGCAGGACCCTCCTATACTTGCAAGGATGCGGACGGCTCGACGGGCCACGGCTCGCGACTTCGCCCGCATGGACCATTGGGGGGAACATGAATGGCCCTTGCTGCCAGCGCGCCCGACGGGCTCGATTATCACGAACGGCCCGACGAGGACTTAGTTTCGGCGGCCAAAGCCGGAGACAACCTGGCGATGGAATTCTTGCTCAACAAATACAAGAATTTCGTCCGCATCAAAGCCAAGAGCTACTTTCTCATCGGCGCGGATCGCGAAGATATCATTCAGGAAGGCATGATCGGCTTGTATAAGGCGGTCCGTGACTTCAAAGCCGACAAACTCTCGAGTTTTCGGGCTTTCGCCGAACTCTGCATCACGCGTCAGATCATCACCGCGATCAAGACCGCGACGCGTCAGAAGCACATTCCGCTAAATCAGTACATCTCGCTCAACAAGCCGATTTACGATGAGGATAGCGAGCGGACGCTGCTCGACGTCATGGCGTCGCAGAAGACGTCGGATCCCGAGGAACTGGTCATCAACCAGGAAGTCTCCGAAGACATCAAGGAGCGCATCCAGGAGAACTTATCCGACCTCGAATCGCAGGTGCTGCTCTCGTACCTCGAGGGGAAGAGCTACCAGGAGATGGCGCGCGACCTCAACCGCCATGTCAAGTCCATCGACAACGCGCTGCAGCGCGTGAAGCGTAAAATCGAAAAGAACCTCGCGGAGATCGAACTGCCCTAAGCTCGAGCGACGCGACCCGGGCCGCTAGCGTCGCGGCCAGGCTTGCAGGGCGACGGCGACGATAGCCAAGAGCGACGCGCGCGAGCGTCCGTCGCGCGCCAAGACGGACATCCCCTGCATCAGCGTCATGATCAGACCGGCGAGCGCGGCGGCGTCCGTGTCGGGCGGGAGCTCGGCCGCCGCGACGTCGCGCTCGATCCGCACCCGCAATCGTCCGATAATCGAGCCGCGGATCTCGGCGATCGCCCGGCGGACGTCGGCCGACGCGTCCGAACCGCTCGCGGTCGCACTCGCGAGCAGGCATCCTTTCGGCGTCGCTTCCCCGGTATAGGCAGTCGCGGCCGCGGTCAGCATCGCGCGCGCCGCCTCGTACGCGGTCGGCGCAGCGTCGATCGTCTGCGCCAGCGTTGCGGGGTCGCCGGCGTAGCGGCGGGCCGCTTCCAAGAACATCCGCTTCTTGTCTCCGAACGCGGTGTAGAGGCTCGGTGCGGTCACGCCCATCGCGGTCGTTAAGTCGACGACCGACGTCGTCTCGTATCCATGGCGCCAGAACGTCAGCATCGCTCGTTCGAGCGCGGCGTCGCGGTCGAACGATAGCGGCCTGCCGGTTCTGCGGCGCGGTCCCGGCGCGGGTTCGGCATATTCCATACTGCGTGCTCTGAAGGTCGACGACTGGCACTCGGCTTATAGCAGACTTTCATAGCGAACGCTAGGAAAGTGCATCATGTCGCTTACGGATTTTCGTACGCTCGGCCGCTCCGGCCTCGTGGTCAGCCCGCTCGCGCTCGGAACGATGACGTTCGGGCCCGGTGACTGGGGCGCGGACGAGGCGGCGTCGCGGTCGATCTTCAACGCCTACCGTGCGGCCGGCGGCAATTTCGTCGACACCGCCGACATCTATGCCGGCGGCGAGAGCGAAGAGTTCGTCGGCCGGTTCATCGCCGAGGGAAACGCTCGCGACGACGTCGTGCTCGCGACCAAGTTCGCGTTCAACGCCTCGGCGAGCCCGTTGACGGCGCAACGAGGCGGCGGCGGAAATCCCAACGCGGGCGGCGCCGGCGCCAAGAACATCCATCGGGCCCTCGCTGCCTCGCTGAAGCGGCTGGGCACCGACTACGTCGACCTGTACTGGATGCACATCTGGGACGGCGTCACGCCCGTCGAGGAGATCGTTGCGACGCTCGGCGATCTGGTGCGGGCGGGCAAGATCCGCTATTACGGCCTATCGGATATGCCCGCGTGGCTAGCGATGAAGGCCGCGACGATCGCGGTCGAGCGGCGGCTGCCCGGGCCGATCGCGTTGCAGCTCGAGTATTCGCTCGTCGCCCGCGATGTAGAGAGCGAACATTTTCCGGCGGCCCGCGAAGGCGGGATGGGAGTCGTGCCTTGGAGCCCGCTCGCGGGCGGCTTCTTGTCGGCCAAGTACCGGCGTGAGAACACTGCCGGCTCCGGCCGGCTCAGCGGCGCGAACCCGTTCGGCGATAGCAAATTCACCGCACGCAACTGGGAGATACTCGACACGCTCAAGGCCGTGGCCGCGGAAGTCGAGCAGCCGGCCGCCGCGGTCGCGCTCGCCTGGACGCTGGCTCGCGCCGGAGTCGCCTCGACCATCATCGGAGCGCGTACGGTCTCGCAACTCGAGAGCAACATCGCAGCGACGGATATCCGGTTGACGAGCGCTCAGATGCAGCGGCTCGATGAAGCGAGCGCGCCGGCGCTCGGGTTCAGCTCCGGCCTCGTGCAGCCGGCGATCCGGCGCATGATCTTCGGCGGCCACGAGGTCGCGGGCTGGAGCGAACGGCGCATCTGAGGGAGCGGCGCCGATGGGGCCGCCGTCGCGGCGCGGAGTAAGCACGGCTGCATGAGGCGCAAAGGCGTGGTAATCTTCGCCGCGTCCCTCGCGGCCTGGCCGGTATCGCAAGCGATGCCCGCGGACGCCCGGCAAGACGACGTTCGAACGATCGTCACGCAAGTGGTTCGTCCGCTCATGAGGCAGTACGGCATCCCCGGCCTGGCCGTGGGAATAACCGTACGGGGACGCCACTACGTCCTGGATTACGGCGTCGCTTCCAAGACGACGGGAAAGCCCGTCGCCGGCGGCACCCTCTTCGAGATCGGTTCGCTCACGAAGACGTTTACTGCGACCTTGGTCTCGTACGCGCAACTCACCGGCAAGCTTTCGTTGTCCGATAAAGCCGGTGCGGATTTGCCGTCCTTGCGCGGGACGAGCTTCGACCGCATTCGGCTCGTCAATCTCGGCACGTATACGGCGGGTAGCCTGCCGCCTCAATTTCCGGACGCCGTCGTGACCGACGAGGACGCGTTGCGCTACTACCGGCGGTGGAAGCCGTCCCACCCCGCCGGCACGTACCGGCTCTATTCGAACCCGAGCATCATGCTGCTCGGATCGATCGCCGCAAACACCATGCACGCGAACTTCACGACGTTGCTGGAGCGCGAAGTATTCGCACCACTGGGTCTACGGAACACGTTCTTGGCGATCCCAGGCAACTTGTCGTCCCGCTATGCGCAGGGCTACACCGACGCCGGTTTACCGCGGCGGGTGTCTCTCGGGCCCCTCGCGGCGGAGGCGTACGGTATTCGAACGACGACGTCCGACCTGTTGCAATTCGTCGACGCCAACATGAACCACGTTCGTCCGAGCGATCGACTTCGGCGGGCGATCGTCGAGACGCATACGGGTTACTACCGCGCCGGAGCGATGACGCAGGACCTGATCTGGGAGCAGTACGATTATCCGGTCTCGCTCGCCGCTCTGCTGCAAGGCAATTCGCCCGCCACGATCTTCGATGAGCGAAAGGTCCGGGCGCTCGCTCCACCGTCGCGCCCGAGCGGCGACGTGTGGCTGAACAAAACGGGCTCGACGAGCGGCTTCGGCGCGTACGTCGCGTTCGTTCCGCGAAAGACGATCGGAATCGTGCTGCTCGCCAACAGAGCGTATCCGATCGCGGCCCGGGTGACGGCCGCCTACCGCATCCTCACCCGCCTTGCGCCGAAATAGCGCTGCGCGACGCTAGGTGCGTTGCAGCGCGGCTGCAGCCGTCCGTAAACCCGCGATTACGGCGGCAGGCTCCAGGCGAGCTCCCGAGCGCTCGAGTTCGCTCTGCTGCTGCGAAGAGTAGACGCGCTGCAAGACGTCGTCCAGCGTTTCGCGGACGCGGCGGTCGAACGACATCCTCCGGCGGCCCGCGCGCGTGAGTTCGGCTTGTGCGAAGCCGGCGATGAGCGCGGCCTCGCGCGATTCCCCGTGCCGGGCGAGCACGATGGCGAGCCGCTCGCCCAGGAGCGCGACGTCCGCTAAGAAGCCGCGCTCGACGAGACGGTCGAGTTCGGGTAACGCGATCGCGAAGGCTTCCGCGTCTTCGTTCGAAGCGACGAGAGCGTCCACGAATCCGTGCAACGCGCGCACGTGAATCCACGTTCGATGCAGGTCGCCGAGCAAAGCGGCGGCTTCGCGCGCGTGGTCGAGCGCGGCCGCAAGTTCGCCGCCGAGCCGGGCGACGTCGCCGAGGACCATCTCGACGACGAGTTCCTCGCTCGGCGCGACGGCTTCGAAAGCCTCGGCGTGCAGGCGCACGACGCGGTCGATGGCTCGCGCCGCTTCCGCCCGCTGGCCGAGTTCGACGAGCGCGAGCGCGCGGAACGAGAGCGCCCGCGCCATGCCCGTCGTATCGGCGGCCGCTTCGAAGAGCGCGAAGGCCGCGTCGAGTTCCTCGGCGGCGGCACGAGGCTCGCCGAGCGCGAGCAACGCGTTGCCGCGGACGATCGAACAACGCGCGGCGATGACCGTATTGCCGTGCCGCCGCGCGGGGTCGGCCGCCCGTTAGCGAAGAGAGGCGCCGGCGTTAAAACCCGCTTGCCC
>CAXUFI010000161.1:0-6257 GCA_964250245.1 uncultured bacterium | reverse complement strand
CTCGACGCTCATCGAGTTTCGTTTCAAAAAACATTTCGGCGCCGAGGCCGGCAAGGCGGGCTCGACTTCCAATAAGTCGGGCCGCAGCGCACCCGATCTCGTCATCCCGGTCCCCGTCGGTACGCTCGCCTACCGCATCGCAGACGACGGAGCCGAAGCCCTGCTCGCCGACCTGTCGACGCCGGGCGAACGGATCCGGGTCGCGAAGGGCGGCCGGGGCGGACTCGGCAACCAGCACTACGCGACGAGTACGCGTCAAGCACCGCGCTTCGCCGAGAAAGGCGAACCCGCCGAGACCGCGACGTTTCGTTTAGAGCTTAAGTTGTTGGCGGATTGCGGCATCGTCGGTCTGCCCAACGCCGGCAAATCGACGCTGCTTTCGGTAGCCTCCGCGGCCCGGCCGAAGATCGCGGATTACCCGTTCACGACGCTCGAGCCGCAACTCGGCGTCGTGCGGCTCTCCCCCGAAGAGTCGTTCGTGCTCGTGGACGTACCCGGGCTCATCGCGGGCGCCCATCAGGGTGCCGGCCTCGGCGACCGGTTTCTGCGTCACGTCGAACGGACGCGCGTGCTCGTCCACCTCATGGACGGCGCCCGCAGCACGGCCGAGATTCTCGCCGACAAAGCGACGATCGAAGACGAGTTGCGGCTCTGGAATCCCGCGCTCGCGCTGCGGCCGACCCTGCACGTGCTCTCCAAGCTCGACCTCCCCGAGTCGCGCGAGCGGTTCGCAGAGTTGCGCGAGCGCATCGCGGACCTGCGCGGCATCTCGGCTGCGACCGGCGAAGGCGTGCGCGACGTGTTATTCGCCGCCCACCGGACGATTGCCGCGACGCCGCCGCCCGCGGTCGCGACGCTCGACGCGCCGCGCTTCGTCCTGACACCCCAGGAGGCGTTCGCGATCGCTCGCGCCGCCGACGGCGCATTCGTCGTCACGGGCGAGCGCATCGAACGGCTCGCGGCGATGACCGACTTCGAGAGCGACGAGGGACTCGGACGCTTCGAAGCGATTCTCGCGAAGATGGGCGTGGATCGGCGATTGCAGGAACTCGGCGCGCGTGACGGCGACACGGTGCGGATCGCCGGCTACGAATTCGACTACTCATGATCGAACGTCCCGGCCGCCGCATCAGCGCCACCACGCGCTTCTACGCGGGCTTCTGCATCGTCACGGCGCTCGTGATCGCGCTCGCCTTCTACGTCGGTTATCGCACGGGGATCGCTCGCGCCGAACATCGGACGGCAAGCACGCAATCGCCGTGAAACTCGGCCTCTTCGGCGGAACGTTCGATCCCATCCACAACGCGCATCTCTTCGTCGCCGAAGCGGCGCGCGTGGAACTCGGTCTCGAGCGGATGATCTTTTTGCCGACGCTGCGTTCGCACTATCGCGAGGCTCCGGTGGCGACGGTCGACGAGCGGCTCGCCATGTTGCGCGCGGCGCTGGCTTCCAATCCGCACTTCGCGATCGACGAATCGGACCTCGACGAGCGGGCCAGCGGTTACAGCGCCGATAGCGTGCCGCGTCTGCGCGCGCGCTATCCCGACGACGAATTGACGTTCGTCGTCGGCGGCGATTCGCTCGTGGATTCGCCGTGGCAGCGCTTCGACGTCGTCCTCGCGAATCTCGACACGTTCGCGATCGCCCCGCGGGCGGAGCGCGCTCCCGAGCGGCTCGACGCTTTTCTCAAGACGTTGTCCGCGCCCGACCGCGCGAAATTTCGCGTCCTGGAATTACCCGCGCTCAACGGTTCGGCGACGCTCGTTCGCGCGCAACTGGCGCGCGGGGGCAGCATCCGTTACCTCGTCCCCGAACCCGTAAACCGGTTCATCGAAGAGCGCGGCTTGTACCGTGGGGTCGCCTGCGAGGCGCGTGCGAACTGAGAGCGCCGTAGCCGTCGGCGGCGTCGCGGCGGAGACGCTCGCGGCCCGCTACGGAACGCCGCTGCTCGTCATCGACACGGACGTTCTCGATGCGACCGTCGCCCGCTTCGCGGCGCTGCAAACCGAACTCGAGCTCGACGTCGCATACGCGGGCAAGGCGCTGCTCGTCGTCGCGCTCGCGCGCCGGCTCGCCGCGACGCCGCTCCGGCTCGACGTCTGCTCGCTCGGCGAAATAGTCACGGCGGAGCGCGGCGGCTTCACGGCCGGCCGGCTCATCATGCACGGCTGTGCGAAAACCGATGACGAGTTGCGCGCGATGGCGGAGGGCCGCGTCGCGCGGACCGTCGTCGACACCTTCGAAGAGCTGCTTCGGCTCGCGCCGCTCGCGCGCCCGAAACGTCCGCTCGACGTCGTCCTGCGCGTCAACACCGGCATCGAAGCGCATACGCACGCGCACGTGCGCACCGGCGGGAACGAATCGAAATTCGGGTTGCCGCTCGACGCGGTGCCGGCGGCGATCGCCGCGGTGCTGGCGGCGCCCGGGCTGCGGCTCGCCGGCGTCCATAGCCATCTGGGGTCGCAAATCTTTGCCGCCGAGCCGTACGCGGCGAGCTTGGAGATTCTGCTCGCGACGTACGCGCGCGTGCGGGCCGCGGGCGCCGCGGCGACGGAACTCGTCATCGGCGGCGGGTTCGGCGTGGCGCCGGAGCCCGGCGCGGCGCCGTTCGCTCTCGGTCCGTTGCTGCGGCCGCTCGCGCGCCGCGTCACCGAATACTGCCGTACGGCGAGGCTGCCCGCGCCCCGGATCGGGATCGAGCCCGGCCGCGCGATCGTCGCGCGCGCCGGCACCTCGCTCTATCGGGTCGCCGCCGTCAAGCGTCAAGGCACGCGCCGCTTCGCCATCGTCGACGGCGGCATCGCCGACAATCCGCGTCCCGCGCTCTATGGGGCCTATCACCCGCCATCGCTCGCGAACCGCGATTCGACGGCTCCGCTCGAGGAGACGACGGTCTGCGGGCGTTCCTGTGAGAACGACCGGCTCGTCGTCGCCCCGCTGCCGGGCGATCTGCGGGCCGGGGATCTGCTCGCGATGGCGACCACGGGCGCGTACACCTACAGCATGGCGAGCAACTACAACCGCTTCCCGAAGCCCGCGATCGTCTTCGCCGGCGCCGGTTCGCACCGGCTGGCCGTCCGGCGCGAGACGACCGACGACGTGCTGCGTAACGATCTCGACGTTGCGTAGGTGCTTGGCGCTCGCCATGGCGGCGTTCGCCGTGGCGTGCGCCGCCCCGACCGATACGTCGAGCAATGGCGCCGTCTACGATGCTTGGCGGTTCCACCGGTCGCGCGTCGAGGTGACGGCGAACGGCGCGATCGCCCGCATCTTCGGCGCGCGCGAGGGGCCGAGCGGCACGCACCTCGGCTTCCTGCTGCACCTCGCGGGCAGCGAGGGCCACGGGCTCACCGTCCGCGTCGAAGATAATCTCGACCTCACGGGGCCGATTCCGCTCGACGAAGGCGAAGCCGCGATCGTCCGCGGCGAATACATCTACGACTCGCGCGGCGGCTTAATCCATTACACGCACCGCGACCCGCGCGGCCGGCACGACGCCGGCTACGTTCAGGCCGGCGGCCGCATCTATCAATAGGGCCGCAACTTCGCCGCGCCTGTATACAAAGCAGGTCCGCGTTCTCTATACTCGCTTCAATAGAGCTTGTGCGCGATCTGCTTTCCGTCGTTCTCGCTAGCGCGTCGCCGCGACGTTTCGAACTGCTCACCTCACTCGGTCTGCACGTGCGTGTCGTGCCGAGCAACGTTGCCGAAGGAGACCGCCCGGGCTATGGACCTCGCGACCTCGCGGCGCTGCACGCCGGGGCCAAAGCCGATGCCGTCGCCGCGCGAGAAGCGACGGGTTTGATCGTCGCGGCCGATACCGTCGTCGATCTCGACGGGCGTGCGCTCGGCAAACCCGCGGACGACGCGGACGCGGCGCGGATGCTCGCCGAACTTGCGGCCCGCGAACACGTCGTTCATACATCGTACGCGCTACGAGAGCGCGCACGCGAAATCGCCGTCGACGTGACGCAAACGACGCGCGTTCGATTCGCGAATCTCGATAGTGCGACGATCGCCCGCTACGTCGCGACGGGCGATCCGCTCGACAAGGCCGGAGCTTACGGCATTCAGGGCCGCGGCGCCGCGCTCGTCGAGCGCATCGACGGCGATTTCTACACGGTAATGGGGTTTCCGCTGGGCGACTTCGTCCGCCGCTTGCCGCAGCTCGGCTATCGCTTGCCGTCCGCGCGCACGCGAACGTGAGCGACTTGCTTTCGAGCCTGCGTTCGACGCTGAGCCCCGATATCGGCCTCGACCTCGGTACGGCCAATACGGTCGTTTACGAGCGCGGTGCCGCCGCGACGGTCAGCGAACCGTCCGTCGTCGCCTACGATCTCCGCAGCGATACGATCATCGCCGTGGGCACGGCGGCCAAAGAGATGGAAGGCCGCGTCCCGCCCTACATCAGCGTCGTGCGGCCGTTGCGCCGCGGAACGATCTCCGATTTCCGCGCCGCGCAGACGCTCGTCGCGCGGCTCGTGGACCGGGCGCTCGCGTCCCGCCCGCGCTTGGCGCCGCGGCTCGTCGCCTCGATTCCGGGCTGTGCGACCGATATCGAATGCAAAGCCGTCGAACAAGCCGTGCGCGCCGCCGGAGCCCGCTACACGACGTACGTGCCGCAGGCGGTCGCGGCCGCCGTCGGCGCGGGGCTTGACGTGATGAGCCGGCGCGCCCAAATGGTCGTCGATATCGGCGGCGGCACGACGGAGATCGCGGTCCTCGGCACGGCGGGCGTCATCAGCCTCTCGTCGATTCAAGTCGGCGGGAACGCCTTCGATCTCGCGATCGCGCAGCGGTTGCGGACCGTCCACTTCGAGATCGGCGCCGCGACCGCCGAGCGTCTCAAGATCGAACTCGGCTTCAGCGGGCGGCCGCCGGGCCGCGGACCGGTACGGATTAACGGCAACGATCTCGCCAGGCACTGCCCGCGCAGCTGTGAAGTGCGCGAGGGGCTGGTCGGCGAAGCGATGAGCGAGGGGTTGGGCTTCATCTTGAGCGGCATACGCTCCGTACTCGAGCAGATGCCGCCGGACGTGGCGTCGGACTTGATCGAGACGGGGATTACGCTGACGGGCGGGGGCGCGCTTATTGCAGGTTTGGCTACGGAGATCGGCTCCATCATGCACGTGCCGGCCACGGTCGCCCCGGATCCGCTCGCGTGCGTCGCGCGCGGCGCCGGCGAGATCCTCGGCTCGCCCACGCTGCTCGAACGATTGCGGCCACACGGGGATCGATTCACGAGGTGGTATCAATCTTTACGTATCGGGATGAGAGAAAGCTACTCGCCGTAATCGGTACGGTCATCGTCGCCGCGGTGATCGCTCTCGTCCAGCTCGATTCGCTCCGTTCCGGGAAAACGAGCCCCATCGCCGCTGCCGTCGCTTCCACCGCCTTCATCGCCGAGAGCGTCGTCGCCGCCGCCGGCAGCGGCGCACGGAATTTATTAGGCGCGGCTGCCAAAGTGCCGCGCGTCTACGCTTCGAAAAGCGAGCTGACGGCGGCGAACCGCGCGCTGCGCGGCGAAAACTCGCGCTTGCGTGAAGCGCTCGCGACGGCGCCGGCCGCCGCGGCACTGGCAAAACTTGCGGCGGCTACGCCGGGCGGCGTCGGCGCGAGCGTGATCGGCTACGATCCCGAGAACCTCTCGCGCGTCGTGACGATCGATCGCGGCGCGTTCTCAGGTTTGCGGCGCGATGACGGCGTCGTGAGTCCGGACGGCGTCGTCGGACGCGTCGTCGACGTGCAGCCCTTTTCGAGCACGGTGCTGCTCGTTACCGATCCCGCGAGCAAGGTGCCGGCCGTCGTGCAACGCGGCCGCTGGTGGGGGATCGCGACGGGCACGAACGCTCACATCGCGCTGCGCTACGTTTCGCAGGATGCCAAACTGCGCGTCGGCGACTACATCGTGACGGGGAGAGGGCGCTCGTTTCGCGCGGGCCTGCCGCTCGGACGCATCGTTCGCGTCGATCATCCCGAAGGCGCGCTCTATCAAACGGCGATCGTCGAGCCTGCCGTCGCGTTCGGCCGGCTCGACGGCGTCGTCGTCGTACGGCCCTAACCGTGGCCGAACCGGGCGATCTCGCGCGGACGCGCAGCTTCTGGATCGCGAGCAAGCCGGGCGAACCCGCCGCGCCGCCCTTGGCCTCGCAACCGCCGGACTGGTGGCGCACGGCCGCGGCGCTCGGCGTCGCGCACGTGCTGCAAGCGACGCTGCTGCCGCTCGTCGCCTTTCGCGGCGCCGTCGTGTCGTTCGT
>CAXUFI010000160.1:0-6327 GCA_964250245.1 uncultured bacterium | reverse complement strand
CCGCCGCTCGACCGCGAGGGTGACGTCGCCCGAGATCCGGCCCGGCAGCACGATGGCGCGATGCTCGCCGTCGAAGGCGCCGCGCACGACGCCGTCGATGCGCAGCAGCGCGCCCGTGCGAGTCACGTAGCGCAGCGTGCGCGGCGCGGCGAGCGGCGCGAGTGCCGTACGCGAGCGCAAGACGACGACGCCGTTATCTTCGCTAATCGGATCGAAGTGTAGCGTCGTGCCGTCCCGCGTCATGTCGTTAACACCTCGGAGTTCTTGCGGAGCTGCAGCTAAAAACCTCGGACGCCGCGCTGCGCTGTGACGCACGAGCCCCAGGGACGCCGCGTCTTCGCGGGAAGAGCACGAGCGTGAGGTTCTTGCCGGCCGCCCTTTGCACGCTCGTGGCGCTCGGCGCGACCGTGCCGGCGACGGCTGCGGCGCGATCTCCGCGCAGCGCGACGACGAATCAGTACGGCGGAGCGATTTACGCGGGCGCGCCCGATATCGTCACGACGGGCGCTTTCATTACCGCGGGCGGCGGAGCGAAGACGTTCTCGACGCGGACGGCGCTCGATACCGTGCTCGGTCCGCAAGTCGTCGATCCGGAAATCGAGAACTTACAGAAGCAGTACGGCGCCGCGAACGTAAGCTTATGGTTGCAGACGTTCGACTTCGTTTTCCGCGACGCCGCCGCGCAAGCCGGCGCGGCCGGGATACAGTTGCCGCTCTCGTCGCCGACGCACACGGGTCAGGCGCTCTTTACCGACCTGATGACCGACGGCATCGACTCCTCCGGAGCGTTCTACAGCACGACGATGCTCGACAAGCTCTTCACGCACGCGATCCACGTGCAAGTCATGCGCGACATCGAGGGCACGATCGGCGCGAACGCGGATGCGACCTATCACAAGATCACGAATCAATTCGTCTACGACGTGGCCGTGCAGCTCGGTCTCGGAGACCAGGTAAAGCTCTCTCCGGACCACTAGGCCGGCGCGATTACGTGCCGACGAGTTCCTTGAGCGCGTGCGCGAAGATTTTCGGCGCGCGGCCCTGGAATAGGATCGACTCGTTGCCGCCGATCTGCTTGCGCAGCTCGAGCAGTTCGTCGCGCAGCGCGGCTGCCTTTTCGAACTCGAGATTCCCCGCCGCTTCCTTCATCTTCTTCTCGATCTCGCTCGCCATCGCGATCGCGATCTCGCGCGGCAGCTTATCGGCTTTGAGCTTCGAAGCCGCCATCTTGTCGTCAGCCGCGGTGACGAGATCGAGAATATCGCGCACTTCTTTTCGAATCGATTTGGGTTCGATGTGATTGAGCTCGTTATGCGCGACTTGCTTCTCCCGGCGCCGGCGCGTCTCGCCGATCGCCTTGGCCATCGATTCGGTCACGACGTCGGCGTACATCAAGACCTTGCCCTCGACGTTTCGGGCAGCGCGACCGATCGTTTGAATGAGCGACGTGCCGCTACGCAGGTACCCTTCCTTATCGGCATCGAGGATGCCGACGAGCGATACTTCGGGCAGGTCGAGACCTTCACGCAGCAGATTGATCCCGACCAGTACGTCGAAGATCCCCCGGCGCAGGTCGCGCAGGATAGCGATCCGCTCGAGCGTTTCGACTTCGCTATGCAGATAGCGAACTTTCAAACCGTTCTCGAGTAAGAAGTCCGTAAGGTCTTCGGCCATCTTCTTGGTTAACGTGGTAACGAGCACGCGCTCGTCCTTGACGACCCGCTCGCGAATCTCTTCCATCAGATCGTCGACCTGATTCTTCGTCGGCCGGACTTCGATCTCGGGATCGACGAGGCCGGTCGGGCGGATGATCATCTCCGCGACTTGCGTCGATTTCGATAATTCGTACGTCGCGGGCGTCGCGCTGACGTAGACGACCTGATTGATGTGCTTGGAGAACTCGTCGAACGTAAGCGGCCGGTTGTCGAGCGCGCTCGGCAGCCGGAACCCGTGCTCGACGAGCACTTCCTTGCGCGAGCGGTCGCCCGCGTACATACCGTGAACTTGCGGCAGCGAGACGTGCGACTCGTCGACGAACAGCTGCCAGTCTTTGGGGAAAAAGTCGAGCAGACATGACGGCGTCGCGCCCGCTTCGCGCCCGGCGAGGTGCCGGCTGTAATTCTCGACGCCGTTGCAGTAGCCGACCTCGCGCAGCATGTCCAGATCGTAACGCGTGCGCATCTCCAGCCGCTGCGCTTCGAGGAGCTTGCCGTTCTCTTTAAACCAGCGCAGCCGCTCCTCGAGTTCGATCTCGATCGCCGCGACGGCGCGGCGCAATTTCTCCTCGGGCGTGATGAAGTGCTTGGCCGGAAAGATCGTGAGCCGGTCTTTCGATTCGACGTATTCGCCGGTGAGCAGGTTGACGACGTTGATCGCTTCGATTTCGTCGCCGAAAAACTCGATACGGTGCACGAGCTCCTCTTCGACGCCGACGAACTCGAGCGTATCGCCGCGGACGCGAAAGGTGCCGCGCACGAGGTTGAGATCGTTGCGACGGTATTGCATGTCGACCAGCCGCCGCAGAAACACGTCGCGGTCGATCGACGTCCCGACCTCGACCTTGAGCGACATCTCCATGTAATCGGCGGGCGAACCCAAACCGTAGATGCACGACACCGAAGCGACGATCAGCGTATCGCGGCGCGTCAGCAGCGACTGGGTCGCGGAGTGACGGAGCCGTTCGATCTCGTCGTTGATCGAGCTATCCTTCTCGATGAACGTATCGGTATGGGCGATGTACGCTTCGGGCTGATAGTAATCGAAGTACGACACGAAAAACTCGACCGCGTTATGCGGAAAGAAATCGCGAAACTCGGCACACAGCTGCGCGGCGAGCGTCTTATTGTGACAGAGCACGAGCGTGGGCTTCTGCACGAGTTCGATCACGCGCGCCATGGCCATCGTCTTGCCGGAACCCGTGACGCCGAGCAGCGTTTGGCCCCGGTCGCCCCGGCGAATCCCCGCCGCGAGTTTGTCGGTAACGAAGGGCTGATCGCCGGCGAGCGCGTAGGGCGAAACGAGTTCGAAGCGGTCCGACATGTACTCCATCGACCCGCCGGCGGCCGGCAGCGTTGCGCTCTTAGAGTTCCTCGGAGGCCAGCAGCCGGAGAATTTCGCGCCGCGCCCGGTCGAGAATCGCGGCGATCTGCGCGAGTTCGCCGTCGCTCGCGCCGCGGGCCGCGCCGAGAGCCGTCGTCAGCCGGACGGCCGCCGTTCGGAAGGTGCCGCGCGCGGTCGGCTCGTCGTCGCCGTCGCTCTCGGGCGCCCGCTGCGCGTACATCCCGCGGCCGGACTCCGTGATGGCGTAGACGCGTTTGCCGTCCACTTCCGAACCCATGACGTAGCCGCCCTCTTCGAGCATCTGCAACACCGGATAGATGGAGCCCGGGCTCGGACGGAAGCCGCGCCGCCGCTCGAACTCTTCCATCACCTCGTAGCCGTGCCGGGGCCGTTCGAGAAGCGTTTCCAGAACGAGAAATTTGATGCCGCCGCGCCGGACGCGGCCGCCGCGACCTTCGAACGGGCCACGTCCGCCACGGAAAAACGCCATATCGAAGGCGCGGGCGAAGTGGCGCCGTGCATGCCGGCCGCCGAACGGCCGGTGAGGATGATCGTGCTCGAAAGGAGCCTCAGGCATATTCATTCTACGATAGTACGCGATATATCGTTATTGTCAAGCTGCTGCCGCCTTGGCAGGGCGCACTCGCCTTGCTTTTTCGACAAACGGCTCGTCCGGAAGCTCCATCTGTTGGATACCGGCTTTAGCGTAACGTTGCGCGTGGCACCGGCGTAGCACTATAGCCGATCCAGCGAGGCCTCAAAGAGGACGCTACCTGCGATTTTGCGCGATCTATTGCTTTTAAGCGAAAGCACTTATGATTGTTTTCTCAATTTCTCGATACGTTGGAGCACTGTTCCGTGAACGAAACCTGTATCGTCACCTTTACCAGCCGATCTGTATCCGACATGCTTGCCGATGGCGGTTCCAAAGCATGGGTACTCGATCCGAAGCGCGCGAGCGAGAGCCGCTATCTGGTATGCGCCTGGAACGCGCGCGGACCGCTAAGAGCCGACACTGCCGGCAAGCTCGGACATGGCGAGGGGTTTCTCGTCGCTCCGATCACTGCGATAGAGCCTGTGCCGCCAAATCGCTTCATCATTCGCTTTCGAGAGTTTGCCCGTATCGGCGTTCCGAAGGTTTGGAGCGGCCATCAAAACCCGGTTTGGTACGTCACATTGGCCGAGCTCGGCATCCATTTAGATGAGCTCACTTTCGCCCGGCAGTAGTTGCAAGTATGATTTTGTTTTTTACTAGACGATCGATACAACGATGCTTTCGTTAGGCGGCAGCCGCTCGTAAGTCCGCAATGCGCAGCGTCCGCTTAGATGCAGCTACGCGCCCTACTCTAGAAGAACAACGGGATAAGGGTCGGCGGATAGAACGGCAGCGATATGGACCTGGACTAACCGGGAAACAAATTTTGATTACCGGCGCATCGCAAGGTATCGGTGCGGGACTCGCTCGTGCGTTTGCCGAGGAACACTGCGATCTGCTCCTCGTAGCTCGCTCAGCCGACAAGCTCGACGGACTCGCCAGAATGCTTCGAGCCCAGTACGAAGTTCGCGTCGAGCCGATTCCACTCGATCTTACCGAGTCGTCGTCGATCGAACCACTCGCCGTCCATACCGATGTCGATGTTCTCGTGAACAACGCAGGGAGCGGCGAGACCAGTCGGCGCTCTTCGCGGCGAAAGCGTTCGGAATGGTAGGGCAGAGGCTGATTCATACGTTCAATCAGCACTTTGAGTGCATTACAGCTGTTAAGGCAGGGGCGGCTTCCACCGCGACGCCTAGTTGTAAAATTTTATCTTCGACTCATCGCTCCAGGCCACTACGGTCAAGGACGGAGTCTACGAATCTGATTACGGCATTCGGTATGAGCTCTTAGGTGAGCGAAGGGCTACCGATGGCGGCGCCCCTGAAGAGCGACCGATTCGCAATCCGGTGCGCGAAAGCTCGACGATGTCGAGACCTCGTTGGCACTCGTACGGGGAATGGGCGCGACAGCGGCTAACCCTCACCTTAGTGAAGATGCGTTCTCAATATCTGTTCCTCGCGCTGTGCGCGGCGCCGGTCGCCGGCTGCGCCTCACACGATGCAGATACCGTGGCGGCTCCGGCGGCGAACGCGCTGCGCGTAGTTGCGGTCGAGCGCGTCTACGGCGATCTCGCCTCGCAGCTCGGCGGTTCCGCCATCGCCACGACGACCATCCTGAACAGCCCGAGCGCCGACCCGCATGCGTACGAAGCCACGCCGCGCGATGCGGACGCCGTCGCGGCTGCCGATATCGTCATCGAGAATGGGCTCGGTTACGATGCGTTCGCCGATAAACTCATCGCCGCGTCGCCGCAGCCGGGGCGCGCGGTCATCGTGGCCGGTACGCTCGGCGGCCATACGCCGGGCGACAATCCCCACGTTTGGTACGAAGTCCGGACGCTACGCCGTACGATCGACGCGATCGGCGCCGAAGTCGAGCGACGCGAACCGGGGCAGCGCGCCGCTATCGAGCGCCGGCGCCACGCGCTTCACGATTGGCTCGCGCGGTTCGCGACACGGCTCGCCGGCCTCGCCGCCCGCCATTCCGGCGCGCGCGTGGCGATAACCGAACCGGTCTTCGATTACGTCTTGCACGCCGCGCGCTTGCAGATCGCAACGCCGCGTGCCTATTCGCACGCCATCGAAGAGGGCAACGATCCCGCGCCGCAAGACGTCGACACGATGACCGCGCTGCTCGGTCAGCGGCGCGTCGCCGCGTTCGTGTACAACCGGCAAACGGTCGAGCCGAGCACGAGCCGGCTGCTCGAGCTCGCGAATGCGACTCACGTGACGGTCGTGCCGGTTACGGAAACGCTGCCGGCGAACGAGCACACGCAGATGTGGATCGATCGTGAGGTCGCGGCGCTCGAGCGCGCCCTATGAGCGAGCCCGCGGTCGCCTTCACGCGCGTAACGTTCCGGCGCGGTTCGCGCGAAGTTCTCGATCGTATCTCGTTCGCCGTCGCGCCCGGCGAATTCGTCGGCGTCATCGGCGGTAACGGCGCGGGGAAATCGACGTTACTGCAATTAGCGCTCGGCTTGCTCGCGCCGGCCGACGGCGACGTGCGCATCTTCGGCGCTCCGCCGCGCCGCGCACGCGGGACGGTCGGTTACGTGCCGCAACGTATCGAATACGATCCCGATCTGCCGCTGCGCGCGCGGGACTTCGTCGCGCTCGGCGTCGACGGCGCGCGTTTCGGTCTGCCGTTGCCGAGCCGCGCGCGCGGCGCGC
>CAXUFI010000159.1:3588-6362 GCA_964250245.1 uncultured bacterium | reverse complement strand
CGAGTCTAGCCGCCCCACCCTCACCCGCGGCGTCCCCCGGCGAGGCCGCCAACGGGACCGCGAGTACGGCCGGCACCGGCACCGTTTCGGGCGTCGTGGCCGACGTGCAGACCGGCTTGCCGCTGGCGAGCGCGACGGTGCGCATCCCGAATACGAACCTTACGGCGACGAGCGACCGCAACGGCCATTTTTCGCTCGGCGGGATCTCGCCCGGGACCTACCGGCTGCGCATCGAGCGGGACGGTTATCAACCGACCGACTCGTCGGAGATCGCCGTCGATAACGTTTCCACGCTCAACGTCACGTTAACCGTGCAGCGGACGCCGACGGCCGCGCGCGACACGTTGAAGACCATCGGCTCGACGTCGACGCGAGCGACCGAATCGCTTCAAACGTCGAGCACCATTTATCGCTCGGTACCTCCCGAAGTGCTGCTCGAGAACGGCGCGTTTCGCGCGGGCGACGCGCTGCGGCAGTTGCCGGCGATCAATAACACGATCGCGGGCGACACGGCTTCGCTCGGCGACGATCTGCAATTGCAGATTCGCGGCCTCGGCGGCGCGGAGACGCTCTCGACGCTCGACGGTCATCCCATCGCTTACGGCGTGCCCGGCGGCTTCAACTACCAGCTTTCGCCCGCGTTCGCTCTACGGAATATCGACGTCATCTACGGGTCGGCCGGCACGGAGCTCACCGGTTACGATGCCATCGGCGGCATCATCGATAGCCAGACCATCGACCCGACGCGAGAAGCGCGAACGGGATTCGTCGAAGGCTACGGCACGTTCGATCGCGCGCTCACGGCCGCGACGGCGACCGGAGCGCTCGGGAAGCTCGGTTATGCGTTCGCTTACGGCGCGGGCAGCCTCGACGGCCCCTTCCATCAGGACTCGTTTTACCAGCCGGGCGCGGCCTACGACCCCTCGGCGACCGATCCGGCGATTCGCGCTCTAGCCGTGTACAAAGATGACGGCAGCGCCGTATCGCACACCGGGCTCGAGAAACTGCGTTACGATTTCAGTAACGACACACGGCTTACGCTGTCCGCGTTTCAGAGCAGCTACTGGGAAGATAAGACGGGCAACGGCGACGGCGATTATCTCACGCCGACGGTGGCGCTCGCGAACGGGCGCGCGCTCCTCGCGCAAAAGCCGGCCGCGGATACCTGTCCGGCCGGTCTGTTCACCGCCCATAACGCGAACGGCGTCGCCTGGGGAACGGCGCCCGGCGGCGCGCCGGACGGCGGGGCGCCCTGCCAAACCCCGGCGAGCTACGCGGCCGACGTCGCGGGCTGGCAGGGCGCCGGCCCCGCTTGGCAATCGTTTAATTTTAACGACGAAGCGCTGCGCTTCGAGACGGGCGGCCGCTACAACAGCTTCCGCGTCGACACGTTCACGAACCGCTACCTCAATACCAACGACCGCACGTTCGAGCTGCCGTTCAACACGGTGCCGGGCGACAATCCGTCGTATCGCAATACGAACGTCGTCAACACGGGCGGCACCGTTTCCGATAACGTCATCGGCCGCAATAACGAATTCGCGCTCGGACTCGAGTACCTGAATTCCGCCTACAACCTCGCGCGCAACGGCGATCTGCGCGGCGCGCCGATCGTGCACGAGAACGGCGAGTTCGTTCGCGACGCATATCACGTCGCGGGCTCGCCGCTCGCCGCGTATATCAGCGCCTATTTTAAACGATCGACGACGACCGATACGTCGTACGCCGACCCGCGGCTCTCCGTCGTCTACACGGTCCCCGGCGGCCATAACGTCGTTCGCGCCGCCGCCGGGGCGACGACGACCGAACCGACGGCCGACCTCGTGGATCAGCTCTTCACGCCGTCGAACCTCGTCACGGCCGGCGGCGGCGGCGGGATAACGTGCGGCGGCTTGAATTCGATCGGAACGGCGCCTTCGTCATTGCTGCGACCCGAACGGGGTGTCGACGAAGAACTCGCCGTCGGTCACCGGTTCGTGCAAGATTCGCAAGTCCAACTCGAGTTCTACAACACGAACGTTTACGACAAGATCTATTCGAGCCTAACGCCGCTCGCAACGACCGGCACCGGATTCATCGACCCGAGCGTACTCGCGAGCGGCGAAGCCTTGATCGCCGCGAAATGCGGCAACCCTAACCCGGAATCGCTGCTCGGCGTCTCCGGCGCCGTCAACATCGGTCAGTTGCGGGCGCAGGGGTACACGCTCTCGGGCCGGCAGCGCATCGACGCGGCGACGTTCGTCGATTACGACTACGCGACCACATCGACGGTCCTCGTCTCGGCGCCGATCCAGTATTTGCAGAATAACTTGACCTCGGTGATCGGCGCGCAGGTACCGTATCTGCCGTTGCACACGTTGAACTTCGCCGTCGACCGCCAGGTTACGCCGCGCTTCGACCTGCGCTACACGTTACACGCCGTCTCGGATAACAATAATAAGCATTCCGGCGGCTACAACTATAGCGAGCTACGCGGCGCCTATAACGTCGCCGGCGGGACGCTCGCCGCGAACGTCTTCAACCTGTTCGATCAGGATGCGTTCTTGCAAGGGTATCTCGGCGAGGGCGTACCGCTCGCCCTCAATCAGTATGCGACCAAGTCGAGCTACGCGCCGTACCTGGGAGCCAACGCGACCGAACTCTTCGGCTTGCCGTACCGCTCGTTCTTCGTGAGTTACTCGTTGCAGGTGCGGTAAAGCTCCTGCGACCAAGCGGCGGGGGGGGGGGGGGGGGGGGGGGGGCGCCCGCGGGATATAGAGAGTGCGGGGAGGACC
>CAXUFI010000159.1:0-3578 GCA_964250245.1 uncultured bacterium | reverse complement strand
TGCGGGGGGCTGACACGCCCCGCCCACCCGGGCGCGGGGGGGTCTTTTTGGCCCCCCCGCGCCGTGAGATTACGGCGTCAGGTCGGCACAGGCGACGTAATCTTTGAGATCGTCCGCCGACTTATGCACGTTGATCGCCATCGGACTCGCCAGCAGCGTGGCGATCGGAACCTTGACCTCGATATCGGACGTCCCGTCGAGCGCGGATTCGAGCGGGTATTTCGGCGCCGGGTCGAGCGTTCTGCACGTGCCGCTGTGGATGTGCGCGGGTTGCAGCACACCCGGCGGCGCGCCAACGATGTGAATCTCCACGTCGGTGCTCTGCCCGCGCGGTTTAAGCGCGACGGTGCCGTACTCGTGGGAGCCGTTCTGCGCGTGAAGCTTATAGACTTTGCTGCCCGGCGTCTGCGTTTCCGCCGGCGCCGGCAACGCCGCGGCGGCGCAAAGCGCGATGCAAGCCGACGAAAAAACGAATGTACGCATGCCCGGGTTAATCCGTCGCAGAGGGCGGTTTTGCCTTTTAACTCCTGCGGTGAGACTAGTCCGGCGTGACTTCCTCCGATCGAAAATAGGTTCCGACCGGCAAAATAAAAATGGCGTTAGGATAAGCGTTAGCGCTGAGCGCGTACGGCGCCGGCACCAATAGAAAGGATAGTGTACTCACCATCTCCAGCCGTCATCCCTATACTCGCGAGCCCGTCGTCGACGCAGCTGTGCGAGCAGATAGGACGTACCATGAAAGCAAGGAAACCGGGTGGCTTCGCTCCGGCACTTCATTGCGTCCGAGATGCGTCGCTGCCGCGTGCTCGTCGTTCGGACGTTGTCTCTTTAAATTTTCGGGTTATGACTTCGCGGCGCTATTTCGAATGGAGCCGTTCGAGACGATGCTCCACCCACGCACCGAGCGCACACGTTCGACGCCGACCGGGATGCAAAGCGATCGTCGCAAGCGTTAGGCATCCGCGCCGCTGGCGGTCTTGTACGCCGCCCAACCGCCGTACGCCGTGATGTCCTTCCAGCCTCGCTCCTCGATAAGTGCGCGCGGGTACATCATGGCCGACGCGACGGACCCGTCCTCAAGAACGACCGGCGCCTCGTAGAGATCGGGCGGTTCGCTCGCCAGCAACGCCGCGTGCTGCTCGCTCGTAAACTCGTAGAGCTCCCCCACGACGGCGATGCCGCCCAGGGCGGCTTCATAGAGTCCCGGATGCCGCTCGCCGACCGAATGCAAACGGTAACGCGGCGCCGTCCGCGCTTCACCGAGAAACACGGCATCTCCGAGATTACCGTGATCGGGTTGGCCGCGCAGCGCCGAGCCGCATATAAAGAAGCGCACGAGCGGCTCGTTTCGGGCCGGCGTCACAGATACGTATCCGCCGGATGGTGTGCGATCCAATGGCGCGCGATGTCGACCCGCCGCGCGATCCACACGTCGTCGCGACCGGCGATGTAATCGAGAAACCGTCCGAGCGCCGCGGCGCGGCCGGGCCGCCCGGCGAGCCGGGTGTGCAGGCCGACCGACATCATCTTCGGCGTCGTCCGACCCTCGGCGTAGAGCACGTCGAAGGCGTCTTTAAGATACTCGAAATACCCGCTCGGCGCGCTGAAACCGGGCGCGACCGAGAATTTCATATCGTTCGCATCGAGCGTGTACGGGATCACGAGATGCGGCTTGCCGGCGACGCGCACCCAGTACGGCAGGTCGTCGTTATACGCGTCCGAGTCGTACAGAAACCCGCCCTCTTCGACGACGAGCCGGCGCGTGTTCTCGCTCGGAGCGTAACGGCAGTACCAGCCGAGCGGGCGCTGTCCGATCGTCGCTTCGATCGAGGCGACGGCACGGCGCATCTGCGCCCGTTCCTCGTCGAGCGGCATATTCTGAAAACCGATCCAGCGCCAGCCGTGCGAACACACTTCGTGTTGCGCGGCAGCGATGGCGCGCGCCGCTTCGGGGTTGCGTTCGAGCGCGAGCGCCGCGCCGAAGACCGTCACGGCGAGCCCGCGATCGGCGAACATGCGCATCAAGCGCCAGAAACCCGCGCGGCTGCCGTACTCGTAAACCGACTCGACGATGAGATCGCGCTTCCCCGGACCGACCGTCGCCCCGGGGACCTCGGTGAGGTACATCTCGGAGGTTTCGTCGCCGTCGGGGATCGAGTACTCCGAGCCTTCCTCGTAATTCATGACGATCTGCACGGCGATGCGCGCGCCGTTCGGCCACGCGGCCTGCGGCGGCCGCGCACCGTAGCCGACGAGATCGCGCGGATAGGCGGGCGATGGATCGGACATGCGGCTAACCTGAATTCGAACGCGTACGGCGAAGAGCGGCCGGGTGAACGGCGACGCGATCGCTCGGCTTCCCAAAGCCGAGCTGCACGTGCATATCGAGGGGACGCTCGAACCCGAGCTCGCCTTCGCGTTCGCGTTGCGTAACGGCGTCGCGCTGCCGTACGCCGACACCGCGGCACTGCGCGGCGCTTACGAATTCACGCACCTTCAATCGTTTCTCGATCTCTACTATACCGGCATGTCGGTGCTGCACACCGAGCGCGACTTCTGCGAACTCGCGAACGCTTACTTCCGGCGGGCACGCGCCGCGGGCGTCGTGCACGCGGAGTTGTTCTTCGATCCGCAAGCGCACACGTCGCGCGGTATTCCCTTCCGGGTCGTCATCGACGGGTTATGGGAAGCCGTCCGCGCGAGCGAGGACGTGCACGGCGTGTCGAGCCGGCTGCTCATGTGTTTCCTGCGGGATCGCAGCGCCGACGACGCACTGCGCACGCTCGAAGCGGCGCTGCCGTACCGCGACCGCATCACCGGCGTCGGGCTCGACAGCGCCGAGGCCGGCCATCCGCCGGCGAAGTTTCGCGCCGTCTTCGCGCGGGCGCGCGAACTCGGCTGGCGCGTCGTCGCGCACGCCGGTGAGGAAGGTCCGCCGGACTACGTGCGTTCGGCGCTCGACGACCTCGGCGCGGAACGGATCGATCACGGCATCCGCGCTCTGGAGGATCCCGCCCTCGTCGCGCGGTTAAGCGCGGAACGGATCGCGCTGACCGTCTGTCCGCTCTCGAACGTAAAGCTGCACGTCGTCGAACGGTTAGCCGAACTGCCGTTGCCGGAGATGATCGCCCGCGGCCTCATCGTGACGATCAATTCCGACGATCCCGCGTACTTCGGCGGCTACATCGACGATAATTTCCGGGCGCTCGGCGAAACGTTCGGCTTTACGCTCGGCGAGCTCGCGACGTTCGCCCGTCACAGCTTCGCGGCGGCCTTCATCGCCGACGACGTGCGGCGGCGCTATTTCACGCTGCTCGACGGCGCGCTCGCAAACTGATGCGGCTGCCAACGAGCGTCGGCGAACGGCTCGCGTCGCTCGCGCGTTTCGGCGCCGGCGACGACGGACTCGATCGCGGTTTATTTACCGCTCCGGAACATGCCGCCCGCGCCGCGTTCGCGTCGTGGTGTGCGGCGGCGGGCCTGAGCCTCAGTCAAGATAGCGCGGGGAACATCTTCGCCCGGCGCGACGGCCGGCGACCCGGCGCGCCTCCGCTCCTCGTCGGGTCGCACCTCGACAC
>CAXUFI010000158.1:0-6392 GCA_964250245.1 uncultured bacterium | reverse complement strand
TGCTTGGAGAGCTCGCGCGCGACGAACACCTCGGTCTCCGCGGCGAGCTCCCCGAGCGTGGTCAGCGTCGCGGCGATCCGCGTCGGCGCCTCGTACCAGACCGAGGCCGGCACGCGTTCCAGGGCGGCGCCGAGGGCCCGGCGCCGCTCGGCCCGGCCGCGCGGCACGAATCCTTCGAAGGAGAAGCCGGCGAGCGGAAACCCCGAAAGCACGGCCGCGCAAACGAAAGCGCTCGGCCCCGGGAGTACCTCGACCGCGATCCCGGCGGCGCGCGCCGCGACCACGAGCTCGCGGCCGGGGTCGGAGATGCCGGGCATCCCCGCGTCGCTGACGACCGCGACGAGCGCCGTCCGGCCGCGTGCCAGAATGTGCTCCGTCACCGCGCCCGCGTTCTGTTCGCGGTAACTGAGCGCGGGTTTAAAGGCGAGGCCCAACGCCGTGAAGAGCCGTTTCGCCGTGCGCGTGTCTTCGGCGACGACGAGCTCGCAATCGCGTAGCGTGTCGAGCGCGCGCAGCGTAATATCGCGTAGATTTCCGATCGGCGTCGGAACGAACACGAGCCCCACTCGAGCCGCCCTGCGCTGCGCCGCGGAGGGCGTCCTGCTCGACCGCCGGAACGACGGGCCGCAATGACAAGCGGTCAGAACGGCGGCGCCTTCGTTCGCGAGATCGAGCTGCGCGGTCATATCGTGGATTCGGGTCTCTTCGGCCGCGTGCTCGAACTCATCATGGTCAACGAACACGCGCGCTACACGATCGACAACTTCGTCATCGGCAAAACCGAGACGGACCCGAGCACGGCGCGGCTGACCATCGTCGCCGATACGCACGAGAACCTCGCCGAACTCGTCGACAAGCTGCGCGACATCGGCGCGCTCGTACCGGGCGATACGGATGCGCGCACGGAACCGGCGCCCGCCGACGGCGTTCTCCCCGACGATTTTTACGCGACGACCAACCTCGACACCGAGGTCCGGATCGACGGCCGCTGGACGACCGCCGCGTTACCGGAGATGGACTGCGCGCTCGTCGTCGAGGACGGCCGGGCCACGACGATGGCGCCTTCGGACGTCCGGCGCGGGCAGCCGATCGTGGTCGGGCACGAGGGCGTGCGCGTCCATGCGTTACAGCGGCCGCGGCAGAAGCAGGTGTTCGAATTCATGTCCAGCGCCGTCTCGAGCGAGAAACCGAAAGATTCGCTCATCACGGAGATCGTGCGCGAGCTGCTCGCGACGCGGGCCGCCGGCAAGCGGGTGCTCGTCGTGGGCGGTCCCGCGATCGTCCACACCGGCGCCGGAAAATACCTCGAACGCTTGATACGCGGCGATTACGTCGACGCGCTCTTCGCCGGCAACGCGCTCGCCGTCCACGATATCGAGTCGCAATTTTACGGAACGTCGCTCGGCGTCGATCTGGCAGAAGCGTTTCCGGTCGAAGAGGGACACGTGCACCACCTGCGCTCGGTCAACCGCATCCGGGCCGAGGGCGGGATCGCGGCCGCGATCGCGAGCGGGCGGCTCAAAAGCGGGATCATGTACGAAGCGTATCGGAAACGGATCCCGGTCGTGCTCGCGGGTTCGATCCGCGACGACGGCCCCTTACCCGACGTGATCACGGACGTCGTCGCCGCGCAGCGCGCGATGCGCGCCTACGTCCCCGAAATCGGCCTGGCGTTGATGGTGTGCACGCTGCTGCACTCGATCGCGGTCGGGAATCTCTTGCCTTCATCGTGCAAAGTCATCTGCGTCGACATCAATCCGGCGAGCGTGACGAAATTAACCGATCGCGGCTCCACGCAAACGATCGGTCTCGTGATGGATGCCGCCTCGTTCTTGCGCGAGGTTTGGCACCGTATCTCCGCCCAGGTCGCGGCCGGGGACCGGCGCTAGCGGATCGCGCTCGGCGTCAGCAGCGCGAGTTGGATGACGACGGCGAGGTAGGGCGCGAAGGCGACGGGTTTCTTGAGCTCGCCGCGGAGCAACGCAACGCCGACGGCGAAGAAGCAAGCCATCGCGAAGGCGAGCAGGCCGAGCGTGAGATTGAGCACGAGCGCCCCGAGCACGACGAGTTGCACGTCCGTCCAGTTAAACGAGTTGTTTTTCGTGGCGATCGCGGCGATGAAGAACGGTGCGGCGACGATGGCCGCCGAGGCGACGGCGAGGTAATCGCCTTCGAGGAGATCGCTGCAAAAAATCAAGCCTAAGACCGGTAGCGTAATCGCAAGCGGCGGCTTTCCGATCCGCAAATCGCAGTAACAAGCGAAGTTCAACGTCAAGCAGACGAGCACGATCAACGTCAGCGCGTACGGCCCGACGCCGCGCGCGGCATACGAGGAGGCGATCCAGCCGGTCGCGAGCGCGAGCGTCACGCATAACACGAGGCTCGGTTCGCGCTTGACCGGCGCGTCGCGCAAGCCCCGCCACGTATGCGTCGCCCAATCCGCCAGCCGCGTCGCGAGATAGCCCGCGCAGGCGAAGGCCGTGAACGTAATCGCCGAAATCCAGAACGGCGTCACTTCGCGCTCGCCATATACTGGGCGACGATACCTCCGAAAATCATCACGAAGAGCGCCGGCAACATGAAGAGGGCCATCGGAATCACCATCTTCGTCGGCATGAGATTCGCGAGTTCTTCCGCGCGCATCATGCGCCGGTTGCGAACTTCTTCGGCGAGTTCGTCGAGCACTTGCGCCATATTGGAACCCAGACGCTCGGCCTGCACGACGGCCGTGACGACCGCGGTGAGCTGCTCTTGCTTGACGCGGTTCGCCATACTGCGTAACGCGTCGGCCTTCGAGCGGCCCATGCGCACTTCCGAGAGCGCCGCTTTGATCTCTTCGCCGAGCGGCCCTGCCGCCACGTCGACGGCGTGATTGAGCGCGCCGTTGAAAGCGAGCCCGGCTTGCACGGTCGAGGCGAGCATGTCGAGAAAATCGGGGAGCGCCCGCTGGATCGCCGCCTTGCGCTTCTTCGCCGCGGTCTTCACGCGCGAGAACGGGACGTATGCGCCGAGCGCCCCCAAAAGGAGCGTGGCGCCGAGGTACATCGTCGAGAACGAGCCCATGGCGGCGGCGAAGCCGAGCCCGAACATGAGCCCCATGATCCCGCCCGCCACGACGCGCACGCCCATCTGCGCCGGAGAAACCGTATACATCCCCGCCTCGGAGAGTGCCCGGGCGAGATTGCCGCGCTGCTTATCGTTGAAGAGTTTTCCGAAGGCGTCCGAGCGCCGCGAGACGCCCGCGAAGGATGACGATTGCGCGCGTTCGAGCCGTTTGGCGATCTCGCTCTTAACCGGGATGAGGCTATAGGCGATCGCGCCGATCGCGAGGGTGAAGCCGGCCGCGATCGCGAGGATGACGACCGGAATCCCGCCGAGCACGGTTAGGCGTCCAGCTTCAGAATTTTGGACAGCACGAACGCCGCCGCCATCTCGAGAAACCCGGCGAGCCCGAGCATCCCCCAGCCGGGGACCGTGTGCAGCATCGCTTCTTTCATATCGGGCTGCGTGAGCATGACGAAACCGCCGACGAGCACCGGCAGGCCGCCGATGATCATCGCACCCATCCGTCCTTGCGAGGTGAGCGCGCTCATCTTGCGCATGATCCGCCGCCGGTCGCGAATCGTCGTTGCGAGCTTCTCCAGAACTTTCGCCAGATCGCCGCCGGTCTGCTGTTGCACGCGAACGACCCGCGCGAACATGAGCGTTTCGCTGCTCGGTACGCTGCGGCTCATTTCGTCGAGCGCGTCGAGGATGTTGATGCCGATGTTCGCCCGGCCGATCACGCGCAGGAGCTCGCGCCGCGCGGGGTCGGGCACCTCTTCGGTCACGAGGATGATCGCTTGCCGAAAGCCGAGGCCGACGCGCATCGCGCCCGCCATCATTCGCAGCGCCATCTCGAATTGATCGCCGAAGCCTTTGATGCGCTGCGCGCCGCGAAAACGCAGGTACATTACGCCGCAAACGATCGTCGCGCTGATCACGAGCGGCAAGGTCGCGAGCTGCATCGTCAGCGGCAGGTGATACAGAAAGATCGTTACGATCCAGCCGACGGCGCCGACGGCCGAGAGGATGAGTAGGAAGTCCTCCGCCTTTACGGAGAGATCCGCCTTATCGATATCTTTCTGAAACGCCACCGCGTACTTCTTGAGGTAGCGGCGGAAATCGAAGCCGAGCGAATACGCGAGCAGCGCGACCACGCCGCAACTGCTCACGCCGATCGCGGCCGGGTACGTCGCTACCATGCCGACTTCGTCGATTGCAGCTTCGAGAGCTCGCGCACGTCGAACGGCACGCCCGTCTCTTCGAATTTCGTCGAGTGATGCGGCTGAACGCCCGTGTATTGAAAGTGCCCGAGCACTTTGCCGGCTTCGTCGACGCCTTCTTGCTGGTAGCGCACGAGCTCTTGCATCGTAACGATGTCACCCTCCATGCCGACGATCTCGGTGATGCTCGAACACTTCCGCGAACCGTCGCGCACGCGTTCGATCTGAATGACCACGTCGACCGCGCTTGCGATCTGTTCCCGGATCGCCTTAATCGGAAGATCGAAACCGGCCATCAGCACGAGCGTCTCCAAACGCGCGATCGCGTCGCGCGGCGTGTTGGCATGGAGCGTCGTCAACGAACCGTCGTGGCCCGTGTTCATCGCCTGCAGCATGTCGAGCGCTTCACCGCTGCGGCACTCGCCGACGATGATCCGGTCGGGCCGCATGCGCAGCGAATTCTTTACGAGATCGCGGATGGTGACGGCACCCTTCCCCTCGATGTTGGCGGGCCGCGACTCCAGCCGCACGACGTGATCTTGCGGCAGTGAGAGTTCGGCCGCGTCTTCGATCGTCAGAATGCGATCGTCGTTGGGAATAAAATTTCCGAGGATATTGAGAAAGGTGGTCTTCCCCGAACCCGTGCCGCCGCTCACGACGATGTTGAGGCGCGCCTCGACCATCGCGCGCAGCAGGCCGACGCTCTCCTCGGCGATCGAGCCGAACTTCACGAGATCGTTGATGATCAGCCGTTTCTTACTGAAACGCCGGATCGTGATGCTCGAGCCGTTCAGCGACAGCGGCTCGATGATCGCATTGACGCGCGAGCCGTCGGGCAGCCGGGCGTCGACCATCGGCGACGATTCGTCGATACGGCGGCCGAGCGGCGCGACGATCCGCTCGATCACGGTCCGCAGGTGGCGTTCGTCCTTGAACGTCCGGTCCGAGAGCGTGATCTTGCCGCTCTTCTCCACGTAAATCATGCTGGGACCGTTGACCATGATTTCCGACACGCGCTCGTCGCGCATGAGGTCCTCGAGCGGACCGAGTCCGAGCTGCTCGTCGATGATCTCCTGTTGGAGTTCCGCCCGCTCTTGAATGCTGACGTCGTCCCGGTCCACGAGCAGCGAGTTGATCGTGTTACCGATCTGCTCGCGCAGTTCTGAGAACTTCTCGCCGTCGGAGTGCGCGCGGCTCGCGGCGACGACGTCGACGCGCCGGGTGACCTCGCCGCTGATCTCGCGTTTAAGTTGGCTGCGCCGCTCGGCGCGGCGTCTCTTATCGGCGTCGTCGCGGCGCTCTTCTTGCGTAGCCTCCGACGGGCTCGCGTTCGCGGACTTCGGGGCGCTGCCGTTCGTGGGCGCATACGATTGCGCGAAGAGCGAACTCGATAGATCCGAAAACGGCAAGTCGGGCGGAAATTCGAGCAGACGTTTGACGATCGTTTCGATCGCCTTGCCGTAGCCGCGCTCGACGATTTTGGGAACTTCGCCGATCGTGGAAGCCGCGAGCGTCCGCTCGAGCTCGCGGGCGCTGATCTCGGAGCGGCCGGAACGCAGATTGACGACGATCGAGATGCGGCTCAGCGGAATACCGAAGTGCGAGAAGGTCGCGATCAAGCGGCGGGCCGACGTCGCACCGAGCATATTGGGCTCGACGACGAGCAGCACGTGGGCGGCTAGTTTGAAGAACGGACGAACTTGCTCTTCGAAGGGGCGCGGCGCATCCACGAAGATGAAGCCGTTTCCGGCGGCGCTCGAGTTCGCCACGATTTCGATGTCGGACGCCTTGAGGGCGAAGACGTTGTCGTATCGATCGAGGAGCTCGACGACGTTGAGCGTGCCGATGCGCGCGAGTGAATAGATGGCGCGCGTGCGCTGGGCGTCGAGGAGTTCGTCCGCGCTCAGCAGCGCCGACATCGTTCGCCGGCCGGACAGATCCGCGTCGACGAGCGTCGACGGCATACCGAGGCGAATCGCCGTCTTGGCGAAGTCGACCGCCAGAGTCGTCGCGCCCGAACCGCCTTTCGAACCGACGACGAGAAAGACTGCGCTCATCTCGGCACGAGGGTGCTCTTGTCGCCGTCGATATATTCGATGCCCGAGGCCGCCGGTCTCCCTTCGGCCC
>CAXUFI010000157.1:0-6445 GCA_964250245.1 uncultured bacterium | reverse complement strand
GCTATACGCAGGTCTCGCACGGCCGGCCCCTGCCGGCCTACGACGTGGTTCGAGCGATCGCCGCGGTGCATCCGTTCGCCGTATGCGAAGGGGGCATCGCCGAGCCGCGCCAGGTGCGGGCCGCCTTCGAGGCCGGCGCCAGTTGCGTCGTCGTCGGCACGGCGATTACCAACGTCGACGTCCTCGTGCGCCGCTTCGTCTCGGCAGTGCCGCGCAGCACCTAAGTCGTCGCCCCCGAGGCAGCCCGCGCCGTAATATAGTCCGGCGCCGCTAACGGAGAGTCGCGGCCGCAAGTCTAAGAATTGCGAGCGTTCGCGCTCACCCTACCCGGAGGAACCCCCTTGGCTCAGCACGCGGCGCCGCGTAGAATCGATCTCGGACCTGGCTTTTGGCAGGTAGCGATCGGCTTGACGATTCTCAACGCGATCGTGTCGTACTTTATCGTGATTTTCCCGATCCAGGCCTTCGTGCCGGAGATGGGCCAGCCCGCGGGCGACATCGACCTGCTCTTCAAGTTCATGTCGATCGTCGGCAACGCGATCTTCCTTTACGTCACGGGCTTCCTCATCTATTTCGCCATCGTTTGGCGGCGCCGCGCGACCGATGCTCCCGACGCCATCGGCATTCAAATTCACGACGCGCCGAAGCTCGAGTTGTGGTGGACGATCGTCCCCGCGATCCTGATCATCATGCTCGCCGTCTTCTCGGTGCGGATTTGGATGAATCTGCAAAACACGCTCGGCGACGTCTTGACGATGGAAGCGGTCGGGCACCAATTCAAATACGAATTCCGCTATCCGCGGCTCAAGCAGTCCGTCTACGACGAGATGCATCTGCCGGTCGATACGCCCGTCACGTTGCACGTGACCGCGGCGGACGTCATCCACTCGTTCTGGGTGCCGGAGATGCGGATCAAGGCCGACATGGTCCCCGGGCTCGTGCAGACATTGCGCTTCACGCCCGAGCACGTCGGCAAATACCGCATCATCTGCACCGAGTTTTGCGGCACCAATCACGGTAATATGCTCGCGACGGTGTACGTCGATACGCAGCAGCAATTCGGGCGTTGGCTCGCCGATCAAAATAAGCTGCAAGGTCAGGCCGCCGGCACCGTGCCGCTCGCCTCGGGACAGGTCGCCGCCGGGCAGCAGCTCTTCGGGCAGAAGTGTTCCGCGTGCCATTCGGTCGGGCCGTTCACGCAAAAGATCGTGGGCCCCGGACTCGGCGCCCTGCAGACCGATGCCGATCATCCCAAACTCGTCACGGGTCAAGCCGTGAACGCCGCGGACATTGCCTACATCTTAGTCAACGGTTATCAGGGGCCGGATAACACGCAAGGAAAGGCCGGACCGTCGCTCGGCGTAATGCCGAACCGGCAAGCCAACGCCCTCAACAATCAGGATATCGCGAATTTGACCGCCTACGTGCTGAGCCTGAGTCAGAAGAAGTAGCGCGCATGACCCGATACATCAGCGAAGGAAACATTACATGGCAGTAGCCGCAATCCGCACGGCTCCGACCGGCGCTCACGATCACATCCATCCCGAGCCGCAGAGCTTTATCGGTAAGTACGTCTTCTCGATCGATGCCAAGATCATCGGCGTGCAATATCTCGTTGCCGGGCTGCTGTTCTTCATCATCTCCGGCTTGCTCGCGGAAGTCATTCGCGCGCAGCTGCTCCTGCCCAACGGCGCGATCGTCTCCAACGACACGTATAACGGCGTCTATTCGCTGCACGGCTCGGGGATGGTGTGGATGGTCATCATCCCGGTCGTTACCGGCGGCTTCGGCAACTACGTTATGCCGCTGATGATCGGCGCGCGCGACGTCGCCTTCCCTTGGCTCAATCTGGTCGCGTTCTGGATGTATCCCCTCGCCGCGGTTATTCTCTTCAGCTCGTTCCTCGTCGGTGCTCCCGACGCCGGCTGGACGGAGTATCCGCCGATCTCGTTGCAGGGACCGCCAGGCACCTCGATGTGGTGCGTAGCGATCTTCTTAATCGGTATCAGCTCGACGCTCACCGGCATCAACTTTTTGGTGACGATCATCAAGATGCGTGCGCCCGGCATGACGTTCACCCGGATGCCGCTCTTCGTGTGGGCGTCGCTGTCGACCGCGATGCTCAACATGATCGCGACGACCGCACTCGCGGGCGCGCTCGCGGCCCTGTTTATCGAGCGTACCTTCAACGTGCCATTTTACGATCCCGGACGGGGCGGCAGCCCGATTCTGTGGCAGCACATGTTCTGGTTCTATTCGCACCCGGCCGTGTACATCATGATTCTGCCGGCGTTCGGCATCGTGTCCGAAGTTTTCCCGACCTTCGCGCGCAAACCGATCTTCGGCTACAAGATGATCGCGTTCTCCTCGATCGTCATCGCCTTGCTCGGCTTCATGGTCTGGGCGCATCACATGTTCGTCGCGGGTCTGGCGCCCTGGATGCAGCTGCCCTTCATGATCCTCACGATGATCATCGCGATCCCGACGGGCATCAAGATCTTCTCTTGGCTCGCGACCTTATGGGGCGGCAAGATCGAGTACCACCCGGCGATGCTGTTCGCGATCGGGTTCATCGCGACGTTCACGTTCGGCGGGATCACGGGCGTCTTTTTAAGCGCCGTCCCTTTCGACCTGGATGCCAACGGCACGTACTTCGTCGTCGCGCACATTCACTACGTGCTCTTCGGCGGCTCCGTGTTCGGGATCTACGCGGGGCTGTACTATTGGTGGCCGAAGATCACGGGCCGGCTGATGGATTACAAGCTCGGTGTGGTGCACTTCTGGCTGACGTTCGTTTCGTTCAACGTCACCTTTCTCCCGATGCACTGGCTCGGCTTAGAAGGCATGGCGCGCCGCGTCGCGCAGTACCGGCCCGAATTTCAGTTCTGGAACGACGTCGCGTCGGTCGGCTCGTTCGTCCTCGCGCTGTCGACGCTCGTGCTGTTCTATAACATGGCGATGAGTCTGATTCGCGGTAAGCGCGCCCCGGCGAACCCCTGGAACGCCCGGACGCTCGAATGGACGCTCACCTCGCCGCCGCCGTATTACAACTACAAGCACATCCCGGCGGTACTGAAAAATCCGTACGACTTCGGCGAGCCGCTGCCGTATATCGGGCTCGATCCGTTGCCGGACGACGACGTACACCCCCCTTCCAACGGCACGGGCGCGCCGTTGCCCGCGCACGCGTAGGCTACGGGCTTGGCCGCCAGTTCCCTAAACTCCAGTCATCAGGCGGTGATCGCGCGCTACGACAGCGTCGATCCCGCCTATCGCGAGCAGCGCGAGATGCGGCTGCTCGGTTTCGTACTGTTCCTGGTCTCCGACGTCGTGCTCTTCTCGGCGTTCATCTTCGCCTATCTGTATCTGCGCAATTCCGTTCCGGATTGGCCGCCGATCAATAAAGACGGGCATCAGCTGCCGCGTTTCGACGTCGCGTTCGCGGCGATCAACTCGTGCGTGCTCTTCGGCTCGGGCGCGACCATGCACGCGGCGATGGAGAGTTGGAAGCACCTCAAGAAACCCGCGTTCAACATGTGGATGCTCGCGACGATCATCCTGGGCATCATGTTTCTGGGCGGTCAGGCTTACGAATACAGTCACGCGGCGATCACCTGGTCCGGCTCGACGATGGGTGCGAGTTTCTTCACGTTGACCGGTCTGCACGGCTTTCACGTCTTCATCGGCGTCGTGTATTTGATCGTGCTCTACATACAGGCCAATAAGGGCGTGTATACGGGCTCGAAATACTTCGGTTTAACCGCCGGCACGCTGTACTGGCATTTCGTCGACGTCATCTGGGTCGCACTTTTCTACCTCTTCTATCTTTGGTAAGGCGGATATGGGCGCAGCCGTAATCGAGAAATCCATCGCGTTCGTTCTCGCTTTGGTCGTCGGGGGAACCACGTCGGTACAACTCGCGAAAGACTGGTCGTCGGGCGGGCTCGACAATCAGGTTACGAAAGTGCTGCTCGGGCTGATGGCCTTCGGATGCGTTCTCGTGGTGCTCGCCGCCGTCGGCGTGCTGGGCGGCGCGTAATGCACGAGAATAGGGACGAGCGCGGCATCCCGATCTCGGCCGGCATCCCGCCGCTCGTCATCGCCGCCGTCCTCGTCGGCGTCATCGTGATCCTCGCCATCCTCGCGATGGTCTTCATCAATAGCGGGGTCGGCCACGTCTGGCCCGCCGCCGACTCGACGAAGCTTAACCTCAACGTTTAACGAGGGGAACCGCTCGCGTTAACCAGGCGGGCGCATTCCCACGCCCGCGGGCCGGACCGCGTCGGGCACGATTCCCGTCGATTGACCGTCGACCCGATGGATGCCGCCGTGATAACTGAACTCGATATGAGCCGGCCTGATGGTATCGTGCAGCGGCCGATGGCCGAGACTCGGCCACTCGGCGACCGGTCGCCGATCGGCGCCGAGCACCGCGATGTAACCGTTCGAGCCCCCTTCGGTTTGACGATCGGGGCGGCGATAGCGCACGTAGCCGTCGACGATGAAGATCGGCGCGAACGTTTGCCGGATGGCTCGTAACGGAGCCCAGAGGACGGCGATCAGCCATCCGAGGCAGGCCGCGGCGGCTAGCCCGAAGATCGGGGCGACGATAATCGCCGATTCGTACCGCGTCATCGGTGAGCCCGACGGCCGCGGGAAAAAAATGAGGCCCGCTGTGAGCGCAGCGAACACAAGGAAACAGATGCTCGGTTCGATAGCGATGAGTAGCCGCCCGATCAGTCCCCGCCAAACGACGCGCCGTTCGGTGCGCGTCCACGCCCGGCGCACCAGTGAAGCGTCCCGCTCGCGAGCCTGGGCGGATCGAGTTGATTTTCCGGCGCGCACGGGGACCCTCCTCGGCTTTCTTCTGCTGCTTCTTCTAGCGACGGCTCGCAGCGCCTCGGCGCACGAAGCGGCGTTGCGCGGATTAATTCTCGGTACGGTGCCCGCGAAGGCGGAGGTCGTCGTTCGTTACGATCCGTTCCTGGGGAACGCCGGCGGGACGGCGACGTTTCGCTTGCTGCCGGCGTCGGCGGTGCGCGCGCTGCGGACGGGCGAATCGATTACCGCGACCGCCGACGTCGATGAGACGCCGTGGACGCTCGAGGCGGTCGCATCGACCGGCACGCGCGTGCTGACGAGCGCGGTCGCCGCTTCGCCCGACTATTCGAGCGTGTTGCGGAACGTGCATCACGTGTCCGTCGGCGAGTTCGCACCGGCGGCGGATTTCGTCGATCAGCGCGGTCGGCCGTTCGCGCTGCGCGATCTGCGCGGCCAGATGGTCGTCATGGCGTTCGTCTACTCGCGTTGCAAAGATGCCCGCGCCTGTCCGCTCATCTCCGCGAAGTTTCATACGCTGCAGGAGAAGCTGCGCGGCCAGCCGGTTCACCTCGTCGAAGTCACGCTCGATCCAGCCTTCGACCGGCCGAACATTCTCGCGCGATACGGCGACGCGTTCGGTACCGATCCGTCGCGCTGGACGCTCGCGACGGGCGATCCGGACAAGGTGCTGGACTTTGCCGCGCAATTCGACGTCACGGCTTTCCCCGACGAGCGCATCGGGCTCATTCACCCCGAGCGGACCGTCGTCATCGATCAGTACGGCACGATCCGCGAGCTGATCGACGAAAGCTCGTGGTCTCCGGACGAGATCTCGTCCACGATCTACCATGACGAGCATCTCGCCTCGAATCCGTTCGAGCGCCTCAACCTGTGGCTCTCTTCGGCAGCCGTGGCCGTGTGCGGCAACTCCGTCGCCGGCTTCTCGGGATTCACCGATCTGCTCACCGTCATGGGCATCTCGGCGTTCTTCGGCTTCCTGATTTGGAAGCTCGGCCGCAGCATCGCCCGCGGCGCGACGTAACGTCGCCCGGCGGTAGCGCTGCGCGGCCGCAATCGGCGGTGTGAGAAGCGGCATCGAGGTCGTCGCCGAGACCGGTCGCGGCGTGCTGCACGAGCTGACCGGCGTCCTCGCGCGGTTCGGCGCCGATATCGTCAGCGTCGAAATCGTGCAGAACGACCCGCCCCGGTCGCAGCTGGTCTTCGAAATCGAGCACCCGGGCGACGTCGCGGTCATCACGGCGAGCCTCGCCGCGCTGCCCATCGTACATGCCGCCACGGCGGTGGAGACGATGCAGAGCGTTTACGGCAAGCGGATCGTGATCGTGGGCGGCGGCGCGCAGGTCGGCCAAGTCGCGCTCGGCGCGATCGCGGAAGCCGACCGGCACAACATTCGCGGCGAGCACATCTCGATCGACACGATCCCGCTCGTCGGCGAGGCGCAGCTCGCGGCCGCCGTGCGGGCGGCGGCGCGGCTGCCGCGCGTCAAGGCGATCGTGCTCGCGGGTGCGCTAATGGGCGGCGACGTCGCGCGGGCCGTGCGCGACGTCCGCGGCCGCGGCGTGGTCGTCATCAGCCTCAACATGGCCGGCGGCGTGCCCGAGGG
>CAXUFI010000156.1:0-6450 GCA_964250245.1 uncultured bacterium | reverse complement strand
TCTCGGCGCCGCGGGCTGGGCGTACGGGAAGGGCGCGCCCGCCTTCTACATCCTCTGCTACGGCACCGTCGCGTACGTCTTCTCGTATTTCTTGCTGCCGCCGATTTGGCGCGTCGCCCGCGAGCGAAATCTCTTTACGGGCGCCGATTTCTTCGCCGCGCAATACGGCAGCCGCCCGCTCGGCAGTTTCGTCGCGGTCGTCGGCTTCGCGTTCCTGGTGCCGTATGCGCCGCTGCAATTAACGGGCGTGCAAGTGCTGCTCGAGATCGCCGGTTACGGAACGGTCGGCTCGGTCGGCGCCGTGGGCCTGGCCTTCGCGCTCGTCGCGGCGTTCGTCTACGCGAGCGGCTTGCGCGGCACGGCGCGCGCGAGCGTCGTAAAGGACGTGCTGGTCTTGGCCGCCGTCGTCTTCGCGGGCGTCGCCCTGCCGATGCGCTTCTTCGGTTCGCCCGCGGGTGCGCTCGACCGCGTGCTCGCGCTGCGGCCGGACTGGCTCGTCTTACACGGCCCGGGCGCGGCCTACGGCACGACGTGGTTCGAATCGACCGTCATCCTGACGGCCTGCGGCTTCTACATGTTTCCGCAATCGATGGCCGCGATCTATGCCGCGCGAAGCGAGGACGTACTGCGCCGCAACGCGATCGCGCTGCCGCTCTATCAGCTGATGCTGCTGCTCGTCTATTTCGCGGGCTTTACCGCGCTCGTCGTGCTGCCGGGGCTGCAAGGCCCGGCCGCCGACCGGTCCTTCATGCTCGTCGTGCAACGCTACTATCCGCCGTGGGCGCTCGGTCTCGTCGCGGGCGCGGGCGTGTTGGCCGGCCTCGTACCGGCGTCGGCGCAAGTGCTCGCCGCCGCGAGCGTCGTCGCCAAGAACGTGTTCCTGGATTACGGTCTCGTGAAGAGCGACGCGGGCCAAACGCGCGCGACGCGCATCCTCGTGCTGGTCGTCGCCGTCCTCGCGTTCGGGGTCTGGGCGCTTGCGAAGACGACTCTGGTCGGTCTGCTGTTGATTTCGTATAACGGCGTGACGCAATTTTTCCCGGGCGTCGTACTCTCGTTCGCGAAGCGCGGAGGGCCGCGCGCGGCTGCGGTCGCGGCCGGCATCGCCGCGGGACTCGTATCGCTCGCCGTCTTCGCCGCGCGCGGCGTGACGACCGCATACGGCGTGAACACGGGGTTTGTCGCGCTCGCGCTTAACGTCGCGGTTCTCGGAATCGCCGGACTGCTGCCGGTGGAACGCTCGCCACGTCGTGATGCGTTGTAAAGTGGGAACGATGAGCTTCGTTGGAAGCTCGAAGGAGGAATAACATGAACCAGCTACACGTACGCTCGGAGCGGTCCTTCGCCGCGGCTCTCATGAGCGTCTGCTTTCTCTTTGCGGCCACCGCCGGGGCCGGCGCCGAATCGATGACGACGCTGCCCGCGGGCTCGACGATCAACACGCAGCTGACGTCGGCCGACATCAATACGAAGAATGCGACCGCCGGCCAGCCCGTCACCTTTCAAGTCGTCGGCCCGTATCCCGCGGGCAACACGAGTATGGAAGGCGCCTCCGTGCACGGCCATATCGCGAGCGTGCGCGCGGCGGGTCAGGGCCGCAAGGCCTCGTTGACGCTCGCGTTCGATTCGATCACCTTCGCCGACGGGCATAACGCGCCGATCTCGGGCTCGGTCCTCAAGATGGATTCGAAGAAGGAGAGCACGACCGCGCGTAAGGGGATCGGCGCGGCCGCGGGCGAGGCCGTCGGCAGCCAAACGATCGGGCGGATCTTGGGCGGCACGCTCGGCAGCGTGGTCGGGCTCGCCGGCGGCGCGGCGGGCGGCTACGCGTATGCGAATAACGCCAAGCCGAATTTCGACGTCGCCACGGGCGCGCGAGTCCAGATTCAAACCTCGAGCAGTCTCGAAGTGCCGCTGCGGCAAGCGGGCCAATAACGCCGGCGCGCGCCGCGGGGAGCGAGCGGCTATAATCGGCGCGCAATTTCCGAACGAGCAGAGCGACGCGGGCGAGTTCGTCCGTCAGCAGGATGCCTTCCGGGACGTGGTTTCGGCCGCTCCCGGAAGCGCCTACCCGGCGCAGGCGGGCCGCTATCATCTCTACGTCTCGCTCGCCTGTCCGTGGGCCCACCGCACGATCATCGTCCGGCAACTTCGCGGGCTCGAAGCGGCCGTCGGGATGACCGTCGTCGACCCGGTACGTGACGAACGCGGCTGGGCGTTTCGCGACGGTCCGGGCTTTAGCCGCGATCCGCTCAACGGCTTCGCCTATCTGAGCGAAGCTTATGCGGCGCGCGATCCGGGTTATAGCGGGCGCGTCACCGTGCCCGTGCTTTGGGATACGCAGACCGGGCGCATCGTCAGCAATTCCGACGACGACATCATGCGGATGCTCGCCACGGAATTCGACGCGTTCGCGACGGCGGATGCCGACCTGTACCCGCGCGCTTTGCGGGCCGATATCGACGCGCTCGACGAACGCCTTTACGAGGCCGTCAACGACGGCGTGTATCGCGCCGGGTTCGCCACGGCCCAGGAAGTCTACGAACGCGCGGTCGAGCGCCTCTTCGCGATGCTCGACGAACTCGATGCGCGGTTGGCGCGCAGCCGTTACCTCTTCGGAGCGACGCCGGTCGAGACCGATATCCGGCTTTTCGTCACGCTCGTTCGCTTCGATGCCGTGTACGTCGGCCATTTCAAGTGCAATCTGCGCCGCCTCGCCGATTACGAAAATTTAAGCGGCTACGTCCGGGACCTCTATCAATACCGGGACATCGGCCGCACCGTCGATTTCGCTCATATCAAACGGCATTATTACGCGACGCACGGCGATATCAACCCGACGCGGATCGTCCCGCTCGGCCCGCTGCTCGATTTCACGGCGCCGCACCATCGCGAAGGCGTCGGCGCGTGAGCGCGTTCCAAACCGCGCCGCCGATCAGGCCGCCGACGGCGCCGCAGGCGATGTCGAACGCGTTGGAAGCGTAGCCTTCGTGCGAGCCGAATACCTTTTGGACCACCTCGATGACGCTGCTGAACGCGGCGACGGCGGCCACATCGGCCCGCAGGCGATAGCGCCGCCGGACGAGCGGCGCGACGAAGAAGCCGAGAATCGAGAACGCGACGATACTGTAGCCTTTGCGCAAGATCCGCGTCGGCGAAAGCCAGCGCCGCTCGGCGGGCGATAGGTTCCGCTCGTCACGGTCCACGTTCGTATGCTGCGCGAGTTCGTTGCGCACGCGATAGGCGCCCGGCGCGTACACGCCCCGGTCGACGGAGATCGCGAGAAAGATCGCTGCCGCCGCAGCTGCTAAGAGCGCGAAGACGAGCAGCACGGGCGACGGCCGAGTCATAGCGGCAAGTATGCGGCCCAGGTGGGTACGAACCTTTGCGAGGTGCGGTCTTGACACAAGCGGTTGCCGGTAGCCCCGCTCCGACGCTCGGAGCGCAAGCAGCGCGAACGCTCGACGCCTATTGGCGCGCGGCGAATTATCTCTCCGTCGGGCAGATCTATCTGCTCGACAATCCGCTCTTGCGCGAGCCGTTACGGCCGGAGCACATCAAGCCGCGACTGCTCGGGCACTGGGGCACGACCCCCGGGCTAAATTTCATTTACGCGCACCTCAATCGCATCGTCGTCGCGCGCGATCTCGATGTCGTCAACATCACGGGACCGGGCCACGGCGGCCCCGCGATCGTCGCCAACGCTTATCTCGAAGGGACGTACAGCGAGTACTATCGCGACGTGACGCCCGACGCGCGGGGGATGCAGCGGCTGTTCAAGCAGTTCTCGTTTCCCGGCGGTATTCCGAGCCACGCCGCCCCCGAGACCCCGGGCTCGATTAACGAAGGCGGCGAGCTCGGCTATTCGCTCGCGCACGCCTACGGCGTTGCGTTCGATAATCCCGAGACGGTCGTCGTCTGCACGATCGGCGACGGTGAAGCGGAGACCGGACCGCTCGCCGCGAGTTGGCACTCGAATAAGTTTCTCAATCCGATCCACGACGGCGCCGTCTTGCCGATCCTGCACCTCAACGGCTTTAAGATCGCCAATCCGACGGTGCTCGCGCGCATCGGCCGTAGCGACCTCGAAGCGCTGTTGCGGGGCTACGGCTACGCGCCGTATTTCGTCGCGGGCGACGAGCCCGCAGCGATGCACGAGTCGATGGCCTCTACGCTCGACCGGGTCTTCGACGAGATCGCGCGTATTCAGGCGCACGCGCGCTCGACGGGCGATGCCGCGCGGCCGCGCTGGCCGATGATCGTGCTCGAATCGCCGAAGGGTTGGACGGGGCCGAAGTTCGTCGACGGCAAGCGGACCGAAGGCTCGTGGCGCGCGCATCAGGTTCCGCTCGAGATCGCCGGTAATCCGGCGCACGTCGGGCAATTGGAAGAGTGGCTGCGCAGTTATCGGCCGCAGGAACTCTTCGACGAAGCGGGCGCACTCGTGCCGGAACTGCGCGCGCTGTCGCCGCGCGGGCGGCGGCGGCTCAGCGATAATCCGCACGCCAACGGCGGCCGCGTCCTCCACGATCTCGAGCTGCCCGACTGGCGCGCGTTCGCGCTCGACGTTTCGCGGCCGGGCGTCATGCTCGGTGAATCGACTTACGTGCTCGGCACGTACCTGCGGGACGTCATGCGGCGTAGCGCCGGCCGCCGCAATTTCCGCCTCGTCGGTCCCGACGAAACGGCGTCGAATCGCCTGCAAGCCGTTTTCGAAGCGACCGGCCGCGCGTGGGAAGCGGAGGCGCGGTCCGACGACGATTGTGCCCTCGCCCCCGACGGCCGCGTCATGGAGATCTTGAGCGAACATACCTGCCAGGGCTGGCTCGAAGGGTATCTGCTCAGCGGCCGGCACGGGTTTTTCTCCTGTTACGAAGCGTTCATCCACATCGTCGATTCGATGTTTAACCAGCATGCGAAATGGCTCGAGCAATGCCGCAGCGTCGGCTGGCGGGCGCCGATCGCTTCGCTGAATTATCTACTGAGCTCGCACGTCTGGCGACAGGATCATAACGGCTTCTCGCACCAGGATCCGGGTTTTATCGATATCGTCATCAATAAGAAGCCGTCGGTCGTGCGCGTCTATTTGCCGCCCGACGCGAACACGCTGCTCTCCGTCGGCGACCATTGCTTGCGGAGCAAGAATTACGTGAACGTCATCGTGGCCGGGAAGCAGCCGGCGTTGCAGTATCTCACGCGCGAGCAGGCCGACGTCCATTGCGCGAAGGGGATCGGGATTTGGGACTGGGCGAGCAACGACGGCGGCGGCGAGCCCGATCTCATCGTCGGTTGCGCGGGCGACGTGCCGACGCTCGAAGCGCTCGCCGCGGTCGCGTTATTGCGCGAGCACGCGCCGGAGTTGCGCGTCCGCGTCATCAACGTCGTCGATCTGATGAAACTCGTGCCGCACGCGATCCATCCGCACGGTTTGGAAGACGGCGCGTTCGACGTGCTATTCACGCGCGACCGGCCCGTCCTCTTCGCGTACCACGGGTATCCCGCGACCGTCCACCGCCTCACGTACAATCGCACGAACCACGATAACTTTCACGTGCACGGTTTCATGGAGAACGGTACGACGACGACGCCGTTCGATATGGTCGTTCGCAACGAGCTCGACCGCTTTCACCTCACGCTAGCGGCCATCGAGCGCGTGCCGCAGCTCGGGTCCGGCGCTGCCTATCTCGCCGAATTATGCCGGGCGAAGCTGGCCGAACACGCCGCGCACATCACGCAGCGCGGCGAGGACCTGCCGGAAGTTCAAAATTGGACCTGGCCGTACTAACGTCGTCGCGCGCTTAGTGGCCGGCGCTTCCGCGCTCGTCTTCAACGGCGGCTCGAGCAGTTGGAAGAGTGCGCTCTTCGCTTTGCCGGCGCCGGAGGCAATCGCCACGGACGCCGTCGCGGAAGCCGCCCGCGCCGAGGCGTCGCTGACGTGGCACCGTCCGGGCGGGGAGGCGCGGCTCGAGGCGAGCGCTCCCGGTGGCGCCCGCCTCGCCCGCGAGCTGCACGTGGAGCGGACGGACGGCGTGCGCGTCCTGGCCGGCGCGTACCGGGAATTGGGTTGCGATCTCGGCGGCCTCGCCGCCGTCGGCCATCGCATCGTTCACGGCGGACCGCGCTTTCACGAAAGCGTGCGCATCGACGATACGGTTGTGGCGGCATTGCACGAGCTCGAGCCGTTCGCGCCGAGCCATAACCCCACTGAGCTCGCCGGCATCGCGGCCGCCCGCGCGCTTTTTGCGGACACGCCGCAGGTCGCCGCCTTCGACACCGCTTTTCATCGCACGTTGCCGGCGTCTGTCTACACGTACGGCGGACCGCGGGCGTGGCTCGACCGCGACATCCGGCGCTACGGTTTTCACGGACTCAACGTCGCCTACTGCGCCGAGCGCACCGCGCAGCTGCTCGGGCGGGAGCTCGCGACGCTGCGGCTGGCGGTCGCGCACC
>CAXUFI010000155.1:0-6454 GCA_964250245.1 uncultured bacterium | reverse complement strand
GGACCGCGCGCGCGGAGGTATTGCGGCGTGCGCGCGAAGTTCGACGGCGCGTTGGGCACGCCGTTCTCTTCCACGGTGTAATCGCTGAAGCCGAAGTCGACGTCGGGCTCGAAGGCCGCGGCCCGCGCGAGCCAAGCCAGACGTTCCGGCTGCCAGAGGTCGTCCGCGTCGAGCAGCGCGAGCCAGTCGCCCGAGGCTTCGCGGAAGCCGCGATTGCGCGCGGCGGAGATACCGGCGTTGGCTTGGCGCAGCACCCGGACCGGATAGCGCGCGGCGACGCTCGCGGTGCCGTCGCTCGAACCGTCGTCGATGACGATGACTTCGGCGGCCGGCAACGTCTGGGCGAGCACGCTCTCGATCCCCGCGGCGAGCCGTCGCGCTTCGTTATACGCCGGGATGATGACGGAGACGGCAGGCGCTTCAGCCGACAATGCGGCCGCCTGCGACTGCGGCGGCTCGCGCCCGGGACGGCTGCGGCCGCGCGGCGACGTTGAATAGAAGCAGCGGTAGCGCATAGCCGAGCCAGTAGTACTTAATCAGTAAGGTGTCGATGAAGAAGGCTTGCGAGAAGAGCCCGATCAGGGCGGCTTCGCTCGCGAGGCGGATCCCGTAGTACCGGCTCGTCACGGCGATGGTGCGCGTCTGGCGAAACGTGAAGTACCACGCGGCCATGACGAGGACGAGGCCGATCGCGCCGTACTCGGTCAGCGTCCCCACGACGATGCTGTGGCTCGGGCGGCTCCAGCCTTGAAAGACGGGTTGGAAATTGCTCAGCAGCGACGCGTCGTAGAGGGTCTGAAACGAACCGACGCCGCCGCCGAAGAGCCAGTGCTGGCTCAGGCTGTGCAAGCCGGTCTGCCAGATGTACGTCCGGCCGCTGCCGGAGCCCGCGGCGGAGGGATCCTTCGCGAAGCGCGTCCAGACGCTCGGGAAGAGCGCCGTCAGGCCGAGAGCGGCGCCGACGACCGCGCCGACCTGCAGCCGGTTTTTGCTGCGCACGACGAAGTACGCGAACATTACGCCGATCGCGACGAACGCGCCGCGCGAACCGGAGACGAGGACGCCGCTCATCATCACCAGGCTCGCGCCGACGCAGAGCGCGCGCAACCACCAGCCGCGCGTGTAAAAGGCCGCCGCGAAAGCGACGGCGATCGGAATGACGAAGCTCGTGGCGAAATAATTGGGATCGAGCACGACGCCCGAAGACGTTTGCAGGACCAAACGGTTCTCGAACATGCTGACGCTGCCGCCCAGATATAGGTGAACGCCGTAGAGCGCGGCGCCGACTCCGCTCAGGACCATGATGACGAGCGCGCCGCGCAATTCGAGGTCGCTCGCCGGATAGATCGCGAGAATCGTCAGCATCGCGAAGAGCTGTGCCGATTGCAGATAGATCAGCTGCCCCGTCGGCAGGTCCGCGGTCCAGAGAAACGACGTGCCGACGAACAGCATAAAGGCGAACCAGCCGAACCACGCCCGCGGCGGTTGACGTAGCTTGCCGAGGAAAAGCGCCCGCAGCAAGAGCGCGACCCCCGCCAAGATCGCGACCAAGCGCGTCAGCGTGCCGCCGCTCGCAACTTGCAAGAGCGAGTCGTACGGCAGTAGCGCGATGTACGCGCCGAACGGAAAGATGAGCGGCGCGCGAATCGCGACGAAGATTCCGAGCGGCAGCACGGCGATCGGTACCAAGCGCACCCAGCTGACGTCGCCGAAGTCGTTGCGGACGTGCAGCAGCGCGGTCGCGACCACGAGCGCGTAGAGCGTGCCGCCCAGGGCGAGCAGCGGCCGGGTCCACCATCCCGCGGTCGCGGAGACCCGGTTGCCTGCGGCGGGGGCTGCGGATCGAACCAATCTACGCCATCCTCAGTGTGCTGCTTGCGGCGGACCGCGGACACGAGGCGCCGTTGCCCTCTGGCAATACTATCGGCCGTTACGGGCCGCTCGCGAGCGTCCCCGGCGGCCGGCTCGCCCCGCGTTAGGCGGCTTCGGCCCGCACGGCCGAGAGCGCGCTCTTGAGAGCCCGCATGACGTTCTCCTCGATATCGTTCTTCGAGCAGACGGCGTTCGCGCCCGAGATGACGCAGGCGGCGGCGAAGAGCGGGTCGTCGAATTCGGAGAACGCGATCACCGCCGCATGGCGCGCCGCTTCCCGGATGTGGCAGAGCGCGGTCGGCCCGCCGCGCTCGAAATAGTCGATGTCGACGAAAACGGCGGCCGGCGCGTGCGTATCGATGTCTTTCCGGTCGACTTCGCGGTGCGTGGCGACGACGTCGAGCCCGGCCGCCGAGAGGAAGCGACTTAAAAACGGGACGAAGACCGTTTGCGGCTCGATCAGGTAGGTGCGCACGGGTGACCTTTCGGTACGGGCCGTAAGATGTGGCTCACGCGGGTCGCGAGACGTTCGACGCGCGACACTAGCTAACGATGCCGTTTCGCACCGCGTATACCGCAATTCCCGACCGCGCGTTCACTTTCAGTTTCGCGAGCACGTGGCTGACGTGGTTTTTAACGGTCTTCTCCGACAGCGATAGCCGCAGACCGATTTCGCGATTCGAGAGGCCGTCGGCGATCAGCCGCACGATCTGTTACTCGGGGCTCGAAAGTTCTTTCTATTCGGGGGTGCGCCCCGCCCGGCGCCGCAGCTGGGCGCGGGCGAGCCGCGGATCGGCATAGTAATCGCCGCGAGCGACCGAGTTGATGATCTCGACCATCGTCGCGGGCGCCGTGTCCTTCACGACGTAGGCCGCGGCCTTGGCGGCCAGCGCCCGCTGCATGACGCGCGTCCGGTGCTGCGACGAGAGCACGCAGACGCGGCTTTGGGGCGACGCGCTCTCGCACGCGTCGATCGCTTCTTCGATCGGCAAGGCCAGATCGTCGAGGTCCATGACGATGACGTCGGGCCGGTGCTGCGCGATCAACGCCCGGTCGACCGTACGGGAATCCCCGACCACCAGGAGCGCCGGATCGAGCGCGTACACGTGGCGTAACGCGTCCACCACGATGCGCCGCGGTTCGATGAGGAACAGCCGCACGATTTGCCGCGGCCCGGTCGACGCTCGGGGGAGGAGAATCACACGCTGGACTCCGCTGGAAGGGCGATGGTTTGGCCACCGCCGAGGTAATAGTCCGCAGCGGTCTCGCGCCGGTCCGGGCGCGTCGCATTGAGCACGACCCCGAGCAGATTCACGCCGTCTACGGCGCGTAACTTCTCAACGGCGTTGCGGACGGAACGGCCGTCGGACTGCGCGGCCGACACGACGAGGACGGCCCCGTCGGCCTTGATCCCGAGCACGACGCCGTCGACGATCGAGCGCAGCGCGGGCGCGTCGATCAAGACGTAATCGTACTGTTCGCGCGCCTGCTGGAGTAGCCGCTCGAACGCTTCACCTTGCAATAGCCCCACGGGATTGGGCGCCGAGCGGCCGCTGGGTAATACGAAGACGCGCGCGTGCTCGGTCGGCAGCACCGCATCTTGAAAGCGCGTTAGGCCGACGAGGACGTCGGAGAGGCCGCGTTCGTTGGAGACGTGCATCTTCTCGTGGATCGTGGGGCGGCGAAGATCGGCGTCGATGACCAAGACGCGAGCGTTCATGAGACCCATGCTGATCGCGGTATTGACGGTGACGGTCGATTTGCCGTCGCCTTGATCGGCGCTCGTGAACGTGATCGTGCGGGGCGGCGTCGCCGACGAATAGCGTAGCGAGGCGACGAGCTGATAGAACGATTCCACGGAGAGCGGCTTCACCCACGCCTCGCGACTGCCGCTTTCGAGCATCGGAATCGTTGCGAGCACCGGTAACCCCAAGCGTTCCTTGATATCGCCCTCGGTTCGAAAGCGATCGTCGAAGAATTCGACGAGAAAGATCGCCGTAACCGCGAGCACGAGCCCGACGACGAGTCCGAGCGCGATGTTGAACGGGACGTTCGGGGTTTTGAAATAGACGGCCGGATCGGCCGCGGCGGTTATCGCGACGTCGCTGAGCGCGGTCGTCTTGGAGATCAGCGCGTCCTGATACTTCTGCTGCAGCGCGTTATACACGCCTTCGGCCGACTTCTCGCGCCGTTGCAACTCGCCGATCCGCCGCGATTCGACCGGCAGCTTATCGAGTTTGGGCTGCTCGGCCTTGCGCTGGCTATCGATCACTTTGGTCTGCGCCTGCGCCGAGGCGATCGTCGCTTGCAACGTGGCGGCGGTTTGCGTCAGTTGCTCGTAGACGGGATTGGGCACGCTCTGCACGCCGGAGACGACCTGATCGGGCTGCCGCAGAGCTTGGCGCCGCGCGGCGGCGAGTTGCGAGCGCAGCGCGATGACGGTCGGATAACTGTCGGTGTATTGGGCGCGCGCGCTATTGAGCTGCACTTGCAAACTCGAAACTTGTCCGGCGAGCTGCGCCGCGACGGGGTTTTGCGCGACGGTGCGCGTCCCGACGACGGTAGCCGGCGTCGCCGGGAGCTCCTGCTGCACCGTCGTCAGCTGCGCTTGCGCTTGCGCGCCCTCGAGCTGCTCGGCCTGCTGCTTCGTATCGAGCGCGGCGAGGGCGAGGACGCTATTCTGCGTTTGCGTCGGCAGGTCGGCGATGCCGGTGCGCACCTGGTAGGCGGAGAGTGCTTCCTGCGTATCGCGCATTTTGCTCTCGGCGTCGGGCAGTTCGGCTTGCAAGAACGAGATCGCCGAATCGGCTTGATTGGCGACGAGTTCGCGTTCGCGGTCGACGAAGACGCCGGCGAACGCGTTACCGATGCGGGCGGAGGTCACGGGATCTTTCCAGGTTACGTTAAGCGCGAGGATCGCCGTGTCGGTAACGGGTTTGACTTGCAAATGGGCGAGCAGCTCGGTCGGACCCGCCGTCAGCCCGACGCGCCGCGCGACCTCGAGCGCGACGGGCGTCTGCTGGATCAATTCGGCGTACGTCTCCGAACTCTGCACGCCGTTCGCGGCCAAGAGCGCGTTGAGGATCGGCAGGTTCGTGCCGGCGTCGGTTTGCGTCGTCGCCGAAGCTCCGGCGCTCGCGTTACCGGCGATCATCTTTACTTGGGTCGTGTATTTTTTCGGCTGCAGCACCGTGTAGAGCGCGACGAACACCGCGAAGGCCGCCCAAACGGCGAGAAAGAGCCGGCGTCGTCGCTTAAAGACCTTCCAGATGTTTTGCGGGTCGATATCGCGCGCGCCCGTGGCGAAGGCGGCAGCGTCGAAAGTGGTTACGGGCCCGGCGTACTTCGTGACCGGGACGATGTCGTTTGTGCGATTGAACATCGGCATTACAGGAAGATCAAGCTGCGCAGGATGCCGAAGACGTCGCCGATGCCCGACGACCCGGTATTTTTTCGGGCCTGCGGAACGTAGACGAGGTCGCCTTTTTGCATGACGATGTCTTTGGACTTATCGCCGTTCTTGAGGACGTCGTAGAGATTAACGTTCGTAATCGTCGACTTGCCGTCGGCGCCCGTCCGAGTGACGGCGATGCGGTTGAGGTCGGGGTTGGAATTGGTGCTGGTCCCGGCGCGCGCGACCGCCATCGCGAGATCGTCGCCGTCGCGTAATTGCACGTCGCCCGGCTTATCGACCGCGCCGATCACGTGCACCGCGAAGAGATTGGGCGAGGGGACGTAGACTTCGTCTCCGGGCTGAATTGGAAGATTCTCCGCGAGGTCGCCGTCGTGCAGCAGTTTTTGCAGCGAGACCGTCGTGATGACGCCCGCGGCGCTCTGCACCCGCGCGTCGGGTAAATCGCCGTCCGTCGGACCGAGCCCCCCCGCGGCCGCGATGACGTCGGTCAGGCGTGCGGGCGGCTGGAGCGTATACTTACCCGGCGTTTTCACGTTACCGAGGACGAGCGACTCGACCGGCGCGACGTTGAAGACCGCGACCGTGACGCGCGGCTGCTTGAGATAGCGCTGCAGCTTGCGCGCGATGAGCTGGCTCGCTTCCGCGGGCGTCCTGCCGCCGATGATCACTTCGCCGACGAGCGGGACTTCGACCGCGCCGCCGGGCAGGACGCGCAGCGGCTGCGTGGGCGAGAGCGAGGACTCGCCGTAAACCGTCAACGAGACTTCATCGCCCGGCCGCAGCCGGTAATTCGAGCCGATCTGCGGGCCGAGGTCGGCCGGGAGCTGCTGTGCGGCGGGAGCCGCCGTCGCGGGAGCGGGCATCCCTTGCGGATCGGGCGCGGCTTGCGCGAACGCGAGCGACCCCGTTACGATGCCGGCCGCCACGAAGGCGGCCGCGCCCCGCGGCGCTGCCGAGACTGCCGAGCGGATTGGGAACGGGGGATGGTCTCATTCTAGCTCCAGGATACGGGTGATGGTGGATATAGCAAAGTTCCTCATTGACCTTATCGTAAGGACTTCCGACCCTCGTCAGCGCTGACGGTATCGCTCCGATACCAGGGCGCCGCCGCGAGCAAGAGGTCGCGCAACCGGCGCGTGGTGCGCGCCGTGGCGAACTCCGCCAGGA
>CAXUFI010000154.1:0-6459 GCA_964250245.1 uncultured bacterium | reverse complement strand
GTCCGGCCGCGCACGCCGGGCCGGCCGCGCATGCGGGTCCGGCGGGACACGCAGGTCCGGCCGGGCATGCGGGTCCGCCTCATTAGCCGCTGATGCCCTAGCCTGCAGGTTTGGTCGAGCTTACAGATGAGCACGACCGCCTGCGCCGTAGCTCGGCGCGCAGATATCTGCGGAGATACCGTTTGCCGAGCGCCGGCATCTTGGCGAAGATCGCCCGGATGATCGCCTCACTTCTGCGTTTGCGCCGCACGGCGTTGGCGGCCCGATCGTGAGCGGCCCTAATCGCCGCACGATAGACCCACTCCCGATGCAGCAGGCAATCGCATTCACGGCAACCGAGACCGGGAAACGGATCGTGAGTGAGCGCCTGATGTCGGCAGCCGCAGTTCGGTTCGAGATCGCGCGTGGCGTCGATCGGGCATGGCCGTTATGCCAGCCCGAACAAAACTTGCAAGGATACGGAGCCATCGTCTCGCTGCGATTGCCGAGCGTTTCGCTCAGTACGGAGTGCGCGGCGCGCCGCGTCTCATGGCGAACCTTCGCTCGGCACGTCTTCCGACGACCGCTACCGCCGATTCGCTTGCACCCGCCGGGCGGCGACCAGCTTTGTCCTCGGGTGCCTTTCTTCAGGAGCGCCGTTGCATATCGACATCGAGAGATGTTAGCGCGCGAAGGAGCCAAGCGGCTGACGCATCTGCAGCGGCTGCACGAGATTCAAAAGAAGACGCCGCGTCGCGACCGGCCTCAAGACGAGTAACGATGCTGCCGCGGCGAGTTCGATCTCTACTCGCCGCGCGATCGCTGCAGGCGATCACCATCGCCGGATCGCAACGTGCGAGGGCCGCGCACGATTGGCGCGCGATCGGCGCGCGTGTCGTAGCTCGACGATCGCCGCGCGTGTCGTAGCTCACGTTTCGGGCCGCACGTGCGCCCGCTAAACTTGACGTGGCGCACTCTTCGAGCGAGAGCAGCGCTTGCACCGCGCTCGACGTTACGCTCGCGCATCGCGCACGAGCGCGACGAGCGCGAGCTTCGCAATCGCTGCTCGAGCTTTTGCGCTTCTCGTGCTTAAACCGCGCTGCGAAGTTGACGAAATACTCTACGAGGGTTCGCCGGTCGGCGTTGTCCGTATGCAAAGGGATTTGCCCGCTTTGGTCACTCGACTTCAACTCCTCGTGCTGCTCGTCATGGGCTTGTTCGGCGCGACCTATGCCGGCCGCGTCGAGGCCGCCGAGCAGGACCGTTGGAACCAGCTTGCCAGCCCCGTCTTTCGTCATTACGGACCGGACGATGGGCTGCCCAATCCGGTACTCGCGATGACGGAGTCGACCGACGGCTTTCTCTGGGCCGGAACGGAGGGCGGTCTCGCCCGCTGGGACGGCTACCATTTTCGCGTTTACCGTCCGCAAGCGGGCGACGCCGGAGCACTGCCGGACAACGTGATTACCGCCCTCTATGCCGATGCTGCGGGCCGGCTTTGGATCGGAACGAACTCCGGAGGCCTGGCGCGCTACGAGCGCAACAGCGACAGCTTCGTTACCTATCCGGCGGGCCCGCACGGTCTCAGCGACGCTCACGTGCGGGCGATCGCGGGCGATGGCGCGCAAGGTGTCTGGGTCGCGACCGAAGGCGGTCTCGACCACGTCGACCCCGCGTCCGGAAAGATCACGTCGCTGCGTCACCTGGCGCACGATCGCGTTAGTCTGCCCGACGATCGCGTCTACGCCGTCCTGCGCGACCGGGGCGGCAAGTTGTGGATCGCTACGGCGAGCGGCCTCGTCACGCGCGAGAAACGAGGCGCCTTCCGTCCCGTTCCCTTAGGCGGAACCACGGCGGCGTCGGCCTCGACGCTCGTCACCACGTTGCTCGAGGACACGAACGGCGCCGTTTGGATCGGTACGGCGCATCGCGGCGCCTTCGTGATCGGCCCCCACGAACGCGTGGCGCGTGCCGTGCGGGAGACGGACGCCGCGGCACCCGGTGGACCATCCGAAAACCTTTCGGATGAGTGGGTGTGGTCGATGATGCAGGCCGGACCGAACGAGGTGTGGCTCGGCACCGTCGGCCTCGGCATCGTCTCCGTCGACACGAAGAGCGGCCGGACCCATCGCGTGCTTCACGATGCGCTGGTACGCCAGTCCCTCTCGGACAACTCGATCTGGTCCTTGCATCGCGACCGGGCCGGGAATCTCTGGGTCGGTACGAGCGACGGAATCGACTTGTTGAGTGCGAGTGCCCGCGGCACCGCGATAACCGTTTTCGGCGGCACGTCCAATCAGCACGGACTGAGCGAAGCCGACGTCCTCTCCGTAAACGTCGCTGCGAGCGGCCGCGTCTGGGCCGGCTTAGACACGCTGGGCATCGACATCCTCGATCCCGCTCGAGCCCGCGTCCGACACGTCGCACCGAATTCGAAGGCTCCTGAAAGCGCGTTGCCGCCGGCCACCGTGCTCTCGTTCGCCGAGTGGAAGCACGGTGTGACGTTCGTAGCCACCATCTTCGGGCTCTATCGAACGAACGCCGACGGTACGCGCGTCGCTCGGGTTAACGTTCGCGGCCGCGATCCCGCCGCCGGAACGCGCATAGTCTATCTCAGCCACGGACGGCTTTGGCTCGGCGGCCTAGACGACGGCGTCTGGAGCATGAATCCCGACGGCGAGCCGCGGACGGTGGAACACCTCGACTCCCGCCGTCTCACCGACCCGCGGGTGACGACCTTGGCGAACGATCGCGCCGGCAACCTTTGGATCGGCACGCGCAACGGGCTCAATCGGCTCGATCTCGCGACGCACAAAATCGAGCGCATCCGACGGCAATTGAGCGATCAGAACGCACTGGCGAACGGTTTTATCACGACGTTACTGCTCGATCGTCTCGGCCGGCTCTGGGTCGGCACCGAAGGCGGGGGGCTCGCAATTCTCGTTCGCCGCGAGGCGGGGCGGCCGGTCTTTCAGCGCATCGGTATCGAGCAAGGGCTGCCCGATAACAACGTCGACACGCTGTTGGCCGACCGGTCGGGGCGCGTGTGGGCCGCGACCGATAACGGGATCGCCGTCATCGATCCGGTCAGCCTACGCATCCGCACGCTGCAACGCGCCGAAGGACTCGCCATCTTAAGCTATTGGGTCGGAGCCGGCGCGAAAACGAAGCAGGGAGAGTTGCTTTTCGGAGGGCAGGGCGGCCTGACCGTGATCCGGCCCGACTTCTATACGCCCTGGACGTATCATCCGCCGGTCGTCGTGACCCGCGCCCTCGTGGGCGGCAAGACGGTGACGCTCGGCGCCGGCGCGCCGCTGGTCGTGCAGCCCGATGCAAATAGCGTCTCGGTCGAATTCTCCGCGCTCGATTATTCGGCGCCGGAGCAGATCGAATACGCGTACCGTCTCGAAGGTTTCGATAGCGATTGGGTGTCGACCGATGCGGCAAGCCGGCTCGCCGCGTATACGAATTTGCCGCCGGGCAACTACACGCTGCACGTGAGCGGTACGAATCGCAGCGGCGTGTGGACCGAAGCGAGGTTGAACGTCCCGATCCGGGTCTTGCCGGCCTGGTATCAGACGATACTCTTTAAAATCATCGTCGCGCTGTCGGCGGTGCTCGGGATCGTGTTCTTAGTGCAGGCTCGGACGGCGTATCTGCGCCGCCGTCAGCGGGAACTCGAGCAACAAGTCTGGGCGCGCACCTTGGAACTCGAGGAAAGCAAATTGCATATCGAGCAGATCGCGTATCACGACGCGCTTACGGGGTTGCCGAACCGGCGACTCTTTAATAAAGAATTACAAAAGCTCATCACGCAATCGCAACGGCAGAGCCGGCCGTTCCTGCTGCTGCTCATCGATCTCGACCGCTTCAAGGAGATTAACGATACGCTCGGTCACGATGCCGGAGACGCGATGCTCGCCGAAACGGCGAAGCGCATGCGCGGCGTGCTGCGTGAATCGGACTGTCTGGCGCGGCTCGGCGGCGACGAGTTCGCGGCGTTGATCCAAGACGTCATCGGCGCCGAGGGCGACGATTTAGAGACTGCCGACACCTTGTGTCCCCGGATCGTGGAATGTTTCGACGCGGCCGTACCGTTCAACGGCATGGAGATGAAGATGTCGGCGAGCATCGGCATCGCGGCCTATCCGATCAGCGGCGAGACGTCGGAATCGCTCTTCAAGGCGTCAGATCTTGCCTTGTACGAGGCGAAGAGAAGCGGCCGCAATACCTGGCGCTTGCACCTGCCGGTGGCGGCCCTCACGAGCGACAATTAGTATTTTAGGAAAGACCGCGATCCATTTAGACCATTCTGCGTAATGCGCTGAAATATGACGGATCTGAAACCAACAGGCAGGCGTCGCGGCGATCTTACCTGAGCGGTGTCTCTGCAAGCCTGATGAAACGAAGTGTCGAAGTTTCACCGTCATCAATCGTAAAATAAAAGGTGAGCGCGGTAGGCGTTCATATTTCGCCGGTCCGCGCTATTAACCACTCTACCGCGACTAACGGAAATTCGAGATCATTCGGGTTGAGGTCGAGTTGGCGCCGAGAAAGGTCGAAGTCAGCTCCGTGCCTTACCTCGCGGAGGCGGCGATCCACCCAAATCTCCGATTGAGCCGTTCGCCCTCGAAAATATCTTCAGGAGTCGACACGCGCTCGACGAGCAATGCCGTCCCATACGGGATATCTTCACCCCGCGATCGTATATTTCCAGCCGGGAAATCGATGCGAGATTTCGGACGTGTCGCTCGCGTTAGCCTCGCGATAAGAGCGGATTTTCTCATCGAGCAACGCCACTTCTTTTCCCGAAAGTCCGGAAATTTTCGGTTCGTCGACCGCTGTGAGCCGCCGTTGCACGTTGCCGAACTACTCTCGTGTCGATTCAACGACAAGACCGTCTTCGACCAAGCGCTCGCGAACAGGATTTCTCCCGGCGCGGGCCGCGTTCCAGCTTCTGATACCTTGCGCCGGAAATCGATCGGCCGTAAAGCCGATACGCGGAGAAGTCGACGAATAACGAGAGCTTATCTAACTTCGTCGCTCCGTGTGAAGGATCACCGTCGGATCGGCGCGCTATCAGTAAGATCATTTCCCGAAATGCGGCCTCAGCAAGAGCCATCCGCTACCTCCGGTACGAGTATGGAGCTTCGCTGTGCCACCGCTGCGGCACTTCGCCGTTGCGTGGACCGAAGAAACGTGTAACAGCGGCTATGGCAGCGCCGAAAACAGTAGCGGGTGCTTTTTCGGCTCCGACACCGAAGCAGGGTGAACGCGAAAGTCGGCAAGGCGCGTTTGTAAAGGAACCAGTGCAGTGCCAAGCAGCTGGCACGGGAGCCCGCTACGATCTACGCGATGACCGCACGGTACGAAGATGGCTAACGTGTTGACGAGCAGAGAAGCGCCGGTCGAGCTTACCGGGCCGCAGCGGGCCGCGGTCGACTTCCGCGGCGGCAACTTGCTCGTCGAAGCCGCGCCGGGTTCCGGCAAGACGCGCGTCATCATCGCTCGCTGTCGAGCGCTGCTCGCCGAAGGCATCCCGGCGCCGGAGATTCTGCTGCTGACGTTCTCACGCCGGGCGGCCGGCGACGTACGCGCGCGACTCGAACCCTCGCTCGACGGCGGTAAAGTCCCGGAAATCCGGACGTTCCACGGCTTTGCAGCACGGCTACTCGCGGACGCGGGCGACGGCGGCCACTCGCGGCGCCTGCTGACCGAGCCCTCCGAGCGCGCGCTTTTCGAACGGACCGTCGAGCTGACGCGCCTGCTGTCGCTTCAGGACGCCGTCGTCGGCTCACAGCTGTTTCGCGAAGCCGCGTCGGCTCGCGTCGCCGAACTGCGCCGCGCGCCCGCGACGGCGCTCGAACGGCTCGCGGGCCACCACGGCATATCGCCGCGTCTGAGCGATCTCATACAACTCGAAGCCGAGCAACGACGACTCCGCACCCGACTCGGTGTCGCCGATTACGACGACCTCGTCGCGCGCGCGGTCGTGCTGGCGGGAGAACCCGGCAGCGCCGTGGCGCGCACGTTGCGCGATCGCTACCGCCACGTCCTCGTCGATGAGTTTCAAGACACCGACCCGCTGCAGCTCGCGCTGTTGCAGTGTTTGGGCGCCACGGTGTTCGCGGTCGGCGATGCGGCGCAAGCGATCTACGGCTTCCGGGGTGCGGCACGCGATGCGCTGGACCGTGCGAGCACGGCGCTCGCGATGACGCGGATGCCGCTTAACGAAAGCTTTCGTTGCCCCGCACGCGTTTGCGCGCTTGCGACCGCGGTGCAGCCGGCGTCGGCGCTGATCTCGGGAACGCAGCACGCCGGCGAGGTGACGTTTCGTCGCGCCGCTTCTCCTCACGATGAAGCCGCGTTCATCGGTGACCGGATTGCCGCCGCGCGCGCGGCCGGTACGCCGGAACGGGAGATGGCCGTGCTCGTGCGCGCCGCGGACCCGATGGCGCGGCTCGTCGAGCGCGACCTGCG
>CAXUFI010000153.1:0-6468 GCA_964250245.1 uncultured bacterium | reverse complement strand
CAGTCGCGCGGCAGCGGAACGTCCCACATCACGATGCGGTAGCCGAGCGCGTGCGCGGCCGCGACGACCGCGAAGTCGCGCGAACCGTACGGCGGCCGCATCAGGGTCGTGCGGACGTGCGCCACGCGTTCGATCGCCGCGCTCGTGCGCAGGAGTTCCGAGCGCACGGCGCCGGGCGTCTCGACGATGAGGTGCCCGTGATCCCAGGTGTGGTTGCCGACCGCGTGGCCCTCGCGCACGATCCGGCGGACCGTCGCGGGATACGCGACGACCGCGCGGCCGACGAGGAAAAACGTCGCGCTCACGCGTTCCTTGTGAAGGACGTCGAGGATGCGCTCCGTGTACGGCGGGTTGGGGCCGTCGTCGAAGGTCAGCGCGACTTCACGCAGCGCCGGCGCGCCGCGGACGAGCGTATCGCCGAAGAGCTGATTCGCGGGCGCCTCGAGCACTTCGAAGGAGGCGTACGCGCACAGGGCCAGGGTCCCGAACAGCAGGACGGCGAGCGCGGGCCGGACGGCCCGAACCTTCATCGCCGGCCTTACCCGCGCACGCCGAGCCGCGCCCGGGCGGCGGCGATCTTTTCGCGCAGCGACGGCGGCCCGAAGGCGCGGAAGGCCGCCACGAGATTCTCGTAGCGCGGCTCGACGAGCGTCGTGCTCGACAGCCGGACCAGATCGGGGACGGGCTTACGCTTATCGAGCGTGATATGGAATTGATGTCCGCCGGTCGTCGCCCAATAGTGCGGATCGGTAAAGACGAACCGGTGCGACCCGTGGCCGGTACCCGAGACCTGAGCGATCTCGACGATGTAGTGCGTCCGCGCGTCGCCGCGCGGCGGCTTGGAGCGCAGCTCCCAGATCCCGTCGGCGACGAGCTCGTCGAAGAGAAACGCGACGTTCGCGCCCGCTTCGAGCGTCGCGCGCGGACGCTCGTCGATTGCGATCTGCACGCCGCCGCGGCCGAGCACGCGATACGAAATGCGGGACAGCCCCTCGATGTCCGAGAGGCGGTACTCCTCCTGTGCGAGCGGCCCGGCATCGTAGCGGACGGTCATCGCGAGCCGGATTTCGGAGCGCTGTGCGAGGACGCCGCGCGAGGCTTCGTAGCGCCCCGTCTGCGTCGTTTGGAAGTACGCGTAGGCGATTCCGAGAGCAACGAGCGTGGCGACCAGGATGAGGAGCGGAATGGGATTGCGCGGCACGGGGTCGGCGCGTTCGGCTTCAATCCGCGAGCCCCGCTCGAGCGCGAGCGGCGGCCGCATCGAGGACCTGATTCACGACGGCGTCGGCTTCGGCGTTCTGGCCGCGCGGGACGTGACGGATATCGGTCGTGCGGAAACTTCGCAGCAGCGCTTTCGCCCGCGTCGCTAGCGGAATGAGGTCGGCGTGTTTGACGCGGTACACGCCCGTGATCTGCCGCACGACGAGCTCGCTATCCATCCGCACGGCGAGTTCCTCCACGCCGAGTTCGCGCGCTTTGGCGAGCCCCGACAGCAGCGCGCGCCATTCGGCGACGTTGTTCGTGGCGACGCCTAAAAACTCGCCGACTTCGGCGAGGAGCGTGCCGTCCTCGGCGACCAGTACGGCGCCGCTCGCGGCCGGGCCGGGGTTGCCGCGTGAACCGCCGTCGGCGAAGAGGACGGCCTTCAGAGCCGGCCCGCGCGATGGTAGTCGTCCACGTCATGCGGAGTTCGTAACGCGAAGCGAGAAAGCCCGCAACCGCAGCCGGCCCGCGCGGCGTCAACGCAGCGATATGGCGGATGCGGCAATCGTGGTGCGCGACCTGGTCAAGCGCTTCGGAGCCGTCGAGGCGGTGCGCGGCCTAACGTTCGACGTGCCCGCCGGCACGGTGTTCGGGTTGCTCGGCCGCAACGGCGCGGGCAAAACGACGACGCTCGAAACGTGCATCGGCCTGACGGCGCCGACGGCGGGAAGCGTGCGCGTGCTCGGCCTCGATCCCTCGCGCCGGACCGACTTTCACCGCCTGCGGCATCTGATCGGGGTGCAATTGCAGGCCACGTCGCTGCCGGAGAGAGCGCGGGTCGCCGAAATTCTCCAGCTGTACGCGGCCTATTACGGGCGGCCGGCGCGCACGGCCGAACTCGCGGCGCGGGTAGGTCTGGGCGAGAAGCTCGAGCGCCCGGTCGGCAAACTCTCCGGCGGCGAACAACAGCGGCTCGCGCTCGCGATCGCCCTGCTGCACGATCCGGCGGTGCTTTTTCTCGACGAGCCGACCGCGGGCATGGATTCCTTCGGCCGGCGGATCCTCTGGGCCGAAGTCGAACGCTTGCGCGGCGAAGGCAAGACGCTCGTGCTCACGACGCACTACATCGAAGAGGCCGAGCGGCTATGCGACGTGATCTGCATCGTGCAAGGCGGCCGGATCGTCGCTGAAGATACGCCCGCGGCGCTCGTGGCCGCGCACGGCGGCGACGCGCGCATCGCGTTCGTCGCCGGGCGCTTCGCTTTGAAACGGTCGCTCGAAGCGTTCGGCGAGTGGACGCACGACGGCGCGCGCTGGTCCCTCGCGGTGCGGGGCGATCCCGGCGCCGCGCTCGGGGCGATCGTCGGCCGCGCGAACGCGCTCGGCATCACGATCGAGGCGCTCGATCTCCGGCGGCCGAATCTCGAAGACGCGTTCATCGCGATAACGGGCGAAGCGCTCGACGAAGGGCTCGACGCGGCATGAACGCGCTCCGGCTGCTGTTCGCGCAAACGCGCGCCAATTTCGTTTGGTATTTCTTACGCGACGGCGAGATGATCTTCTGGTCGCTCGCCATCCCCGTGTTCTTCCTCTTCACATTTTCGTTCGCGTTCGGCGGTTCGAATACGCGCGCGACCTCGACGTATCTCGTCCCCGGGATCATCGGCGCGCAAGTCTTAAGCTCGGGGTTTTGGGGCGTCGGCGCGATGCTCGCGACGTTCCGCGAGAAGCGGCTCTTGCGGCGCGTGTACTTAACGCCGTTGCCGGGTTGGGTCTTCTTCGCGTCGCTCGTGCTCTATCGCATGTCGCTGCTCGCGCTGCAGGCGCTGCTGCTCTCGGTCATCGGCGCGTTCGTGTTCCACGTGCGCATCGTCGGCAATCCGCTCGCGATCGCGTTCATTCTCGTGCTCGGAGCCGCGACGTTCGTTTCGCTCGGGACGGTGATCGGCGCGGTCGTCCGCTCGACCGAGAGCGCGAACAACATCGCTTCGGTCCTCACCGTGCCGCTCGCGTTTCTCAGCGACGCCTACATTCCGATCGACCGCTTTCCGGCGCAGCTCGGCGCGCTCTTGCGGCTGCTGCCGTCGACGCAATTCATCGACGCCTTTCGCGGGATCGCGATGTACGGCGAGTCCCTCGCCCACTATACCGGCTGGATCGCGTTACTCGCACTCTGGACCGTCGCGGGAACCGTGGTCAGCGCGCGTTACTTTCGCTGGGTCTGAAGCACGTGCAAGCCGCACTCGACCTTCGCCAGGCCGGGCCAACGTCCGGCGCGGACGTCTTCGCCGCGGGCCACCGCGCGAGTGCAATGCGTGCAGCCGACGCTCGGATAGCCGCGGTCGTTGAGCGCGTTATAGGGCACCTCGTGCGCGAGGACGTACGACCACACGTCGGCCTCGGACCAGTCTGCGAGCGGCGCGATCTTTTCGAGGCGCTCGCTCGCCGGGTCGCGCGCGACGAAGGGGACGTCTTCCCGGCCCGGAGACTGGTCGCGCCGTAACCCCGTCAGCCAGGCGTCGTAGGCCGCGAGATAGGCGCGCTGCGGCTCGACTTTGCGTAGCGCGCAGCAGGCATCGGGATCGCGCGTCCAAAGCGCCTCGCCGAGGCGTTCGGCCTGCTCGTCGACGGAGAGTTCCGGGCGGACGGCGACGGGCTCGATGCCGTACCGTTCTCCGACGCGCGCGACGAGCGCGTACGTCTCGGGGAAGAGCAGCCCGGTGTCGAGGTAATAGACGGGGACGTCGCGGTCGTGACGCATGACGAGATCGAGCAGAACCATCCCCGTCGGGCCGCCGAAGGAACACGCGAGGGCGATGCGGCCCCGGTGGCGCCGTAACGCGGAGTGCAAAATCCGCTCGGCCTGCGTGAGTTTCGAGGCGGTCAGCGCGGTCGTCATACTCTCCATAAGCGCCGGCCGGCAACCCGCCGGCGGCGGCGGCGGTCGATGGTGGACGATGCACCTCCTTGACGAGCTCGAAGCGCGATCGGTTGCGATCCTGCGAGAGGCCTACTTCCGCGTCAGCCCGCTCTGCATGCTCTGGTCGATGGGAAAGGACAGCACGGCGCTCCTTTGGCTCGCGCGCAAGGCCTTTTTCGGGAAGGTTCCCTTCCCGGTCGTGCTGCTGGACACGGAGATGGAACTCCCCGAGGTGTACGCTTTCCGGGACGAACTCGCGCGCGACTGGCACCTCGATCTGCATAACGAGGCGTGTCCGCCCGAAGCCGAGATGGACCCGACGCTGCAGCCGGCGACGCGGGCCGCGGCACGGAAGACCGCCGGGTTGCGCGCGCTCGTCGCGCGGCACCGCTATCGCGGCGTGATCGCCGGGATCCGCCGCGACGAACAGGCGACGCGGGCGAAGGAACGGACGTTCAGTCCGCGCGCCGCCGACGGCTCGTGGGACGTCGTCCGGCAGCCGCCCGAACTCTGGGACGTCTATCACACCGACGTGCCCGACGGCGCGCACCTGCGCATCCATCCGCTGCTGCATTGGACCGAAGTCGATATCTGGCGCTACACGCAACGCGAGAACATCCCGATCGTGCCGCTCTACCTCGCGCGCGACGGCTTGCGGTATCGCTCGCTCGGTGAAAAGAACATTACCGTGCCGGTCGCTTCCGAGGCGTCGACGATCGACGAGATCATCGCGGAGTTGACGACGACGAAGGCTCCCGAGCGGGCGGGCCGCGTGATGGATCACGAAAGCGAAGACGCCTTCGAACGCTTGCGTACGGGAGGCTACATGTGACGGCGCTGCAGACGCTGCCGCAGCTGCGCGTCGTCACCGTCGGCCACGTCGATCACGGGAAGTCGACCTTGATCGGGCGGCTCTTACACGATACGGGGAATCTGCCCGACGGCAAGGTCGAGGAATTGCGCCGCGTCACGCAGCGCCGGGGCGTCGCTTTCGAATGGTCGTTCGTGCTCGACGCGCTGCAGAGCGAGCGCGACCAGGCGATTACGATCGATACGACGCGGATTTGGCTGCGCTTACCGGAGCGCGACATCGTCTTGATCGACGCACCCGGTCACGAAGAGTTTCTGCGCAATATGGTGACCGGCGCTTCCGACGCCGACGCCGCGCTGCTCGTCGTCGATGCCGCCGAAGGCGTGGGCGAGCAGACGCGCCGCCACGCGCTCTTACTCGAGCTCATCGGCGTCCGCCAAGTCGTCGTGGCGATCAACAAGATGGATCGCGCGGGTTACGACGAGCGGCGCTACGCGCAGATTCGCGACGAGCTCACGGCGCTGCTCGAACGGATCGGCATCGTGCCCGTCGCCGTCGTGCCGCTCGCCGCTCGCGACGGCGATAACGCCGCCGGGCCGGCGACGACGATGCCCTGGTACGAGGGCCCGACGATCGTCGGCGCGCTGCGCGACCTCGTCCCCCTGCGGCGAGAGGACGGCGCCGAATTCCGGCTCGCCGTGCAGGGCGTCATCCGGCGCGATCTCGAGCGCATCGTCGTCGGCCGGATCGAAGCCGGCTCCCTGCATCCCGGGGACGAGGTCGTCTTCGCGCCGGGGGAGCGGCGCGCACGCGTCCGGACGCTCGAGTTTTGGCCGGCGAACGGACGCACCGCCGCCCATGCCGGCGAATCGATCGGCTTCACCGTCGACGGCCCGCTCTTCATCGAGCGCGGCGACATCGCGCACGATCCGGCTTCGGGGCCCGTTACGGGGTCGCGTTTCCGCGCCCGCTTCTTATGGCTCGCGAAGCGCGACCTGCACGCCGGCGAGCGGCTACGAATGCGGATCGGGACGCGGCTCGCGCACGTCGAAGTCGAGGCCTTCGACCGCGTCGTCGACGTCGCGACGTTACGCGAGGGTTCCGCGCAGGTCGCGCGCACGAACGACGTCGCGGAGATCGTGTTGCGCAGCCGCGAACTGCTCGCGCTCGACACGGTGGCGCGCCACCCGGGCCTCGGCCGTTTCATACTGCTGGACGAACTCGACGTCGTGGCCGGCGGAACGGTCCTCGCGGTCGTGCCGCAGGCGCGCGACAACGTCGTTCCGGTCGACCATCTCTTGGGTGCCGACGCGCGCGCCTGGCGCAACGGCCATCGCGGCGCCGTCGTCTGGCTGACGGGCCTGCCCGGCTCGGGGAAATCGACGCTCGCCATGCAACTCGAGCGGCGGCTCTTCGAGCGCGGCGTGCAGACCTACGTGCTCGACGGCGACAACGTCCGCACCGGATTGTGCCGCGATCTCGGATTCTCTCCCGGCGACCGCAGCGAGAACGTGCGCCGCGATGGCCGTTGCGC
>CAXUFI010000152.1:0-6522 GCA_964250245.1 uncultured bacterium | reverse complement strand
CCGCGGAGCGGCGCCGGAGCGACCGGTCGAGCGCCGCGTGCGGCCGAGAACGCGGCCGCAGGAGCCGCCGGTACAACATCTGCCGCAGTTGCGCGCCGCGCAAATGACGTACCGTTCGCATATAGAGCTGCAGCGTCGCGAGTGCGGACACGAGGCGACGCCGCTTAACCCGCGGCGGCCGCCGGCGCGAGCTGCATCCGCAGGTACTCGACGACGAGCCCCGCCGAAACGTTGGTGTGCGCCATCCGTTCGACGGGCGCGACGGCTGCCAGCAGGCGGACGATCTCCGTCACGTCGCGCCGCGGCAGGCGTTCGAGGCGCTCGCGCTGATCGGCGGCGAGCAGGGGGACATCGCCCGCTCCGATCGCAAGCGCCGCCCAATCGCGTAGCGCGACGCGAACGACCTCGATGAGATCGATGACGAGCGCCCGCTTTTCCGCGCCGCTCGAACCGCGGTCGTCGAGCCGCAAGAACGAGCCGCTCGGCGTTTCGCCGAGCACGGCCGCCGCGAACCATCTGAAGGATGCGGTCCGGATCCCGTCGTCGCCGTCGCCGGCGATCGAGCGGGCGCGCGTGATGCTGCCGAGCGACGCCTCCGCCGCGAGGCGGGCCGTCACTACGGGCAGCCCTTCGGCGATGAGGACGCGCTCCACGTCCGCCGCGGCGAGCGGTCCGAAAGCGATCTCGACGAAACGCGAGCGAACGGTCGGCAGCAACGTACCGGGAGCGCTCGTCGTCAACACGACGATGACGCCCGCCGGCGGTTCCTCGAAAAATTTTAAGAGCGCGTTCGCCGCTTCGTGCGTCGCGAACGCCACGTCGCCGAGCAGCACGATACGATACCGGCTGCGATAGCCGTGAAGCGAGAGCTCGCGGACCAGATCGCGCGCCGTAACTTCTTCGGGCGCCGCGGCGCCGGCCTCGCGACCGATCTTAATCGTGCCTTCGGCTTCGACGAAGTCGGGGTGCGTCCGCGCCGCGAAGAGCGTGCAGGCCGTGCACGTGCCGCAGTAGCCGAGCACCGTGGTCTTCGGCAGCTCACACAGGCACGATTGCGCGAAGCGCCGGGCGAAGGTCTTCTTACCGACGCCGGCGGGGCCGGTGAACAGATAGCCGTGCGCCACGCGCGCCGGAGCGAGCGTGGTGAAGAACGCGAGCGGCGCTTGCGCGCCGACGACTTCGAACGCGCCGTCGATCGTCACAGCGCGTACGTCGTTTGCAGGACGCGCCAGGCCGCAGCCAAGAGCGGCTTGACGCCGAGCGCGCCGTCGAGCGTCACGATCGTCGCATCGTCGCGCGCGAGCGCCAAGTATCCGTCGCGCACGCGGGCGTGGAACGCGTCGTCCTCGCGCTCCACCCGGTCGACGGGTTGCCCGCTCTCCGCGGCGCGCGTCCGCACCCGTTCGCGCGAGAGTTCGGGACCGATATCGAGGAGCAGCGTGAGATCGGGCATCCGGCCGCGCGTGGCGATCGCCGCCAGCATGCGCAGCGTCCCGAGATCGAGCCCGCGGCCGAAGCCCTGATAGGCGAGCGTTGCGGCCGCAAAGCGGTCGCATAGCACCCAGCGGCCGTCGCCGAGCGCCGGTTCGATGATCTCCGCCACGTGCTGCGCGCGCGAGGCGTTGATCACGAACGCTTCCGCGAGCGGGTCGATGGCGAGCCCCGCCTCGACGAACGTGGCGCGCAGGCGATTGCCGAGCGCGGTTCCGCCGGGTTCGCGCGTCGCGACCGAAGCGACGCCCGCGGCCTTGAGGTGGGCCGCGAGACCCGAGAGCAGCGTCGATTTACCACTTCCCTCGATGCCCTCGACGCTCACGAAGCGAGGTGCTTTTACGTGGGCGCTCCGCGAAAGAGTAAGACGCGCCGGTTCGGCTCCATCCCCGTGCTGCGCGACATCACGCGGCTCTGCTCGGCGAGTTGATGCTGCAGACGCCGCACATACGACGATTGCGGCGTCAGCTCGACCGGCTGACTATCGACGAGCACTTTGTAGATCGCTTCGCTCGCTTCGCGCAAGGCGATCTCTTCGGTATCGATCGAGGGCAGCGCGAAGATGTCCTTGAGCGCGTGCATGACTTGCGCGGTCGTGTTTGTTTTAATCGAATAGATCGGCACGTTCTCGCTTGCGATCGATTTGAGCTTATCGGAATCGCGGCGCTCGAGCGTCTTTAGCGTGAGCACGACGTCGGCGTCGTCCCACTTGCGCGCGATCGATGCGTTGACGCCGAGATTGTGGATCGCGCGTTCGATTTTATTCCGCGACACGCCGTACGGAAAGAGCAGTACGTGCGTCTCCCGTTCGTCGCCGCGGTCGTCGAAGTCGCCCGCGCGCATCGCCGCCGCGAATTCCGGATCCGGTAACGCGCGGGGCTGCGGCAGCGCTTCCTGCACGACGGTAACCATGCCGCCCGCGAGGCGTTGCCGCACTTCGGGCTGCGGCGCGTAACCGCGTAATAAGCCGTCGACCGTATCGGCGACGTTCTGATAGAGCGACAGCCGGTTGCGATCGTTGATCTCGATCAGCACGTCGAAGGTCGGCGGCGCTTTGCGCTCGAGCACCGTCTTGCGCGTGCCGCGGCGACGCGCTTCTTCATCGGAGAGCGTTACCGTGGAGATCCCGCCGACGAGATCGGAGAGCGTCGGATTCATCAGCAGATTCTCGAGGGTCTTGCCATGCGCCGTACCGATAAGCTGCACGCCGCGCTCCGCGATCGTCCGCGCCGCGGCCGCTTCGGCTTCGGTGCCGATCTCGTCGATGACGATCACCTCGGGCATATGGTTCTCGACGGCTTCGACCATCACGTTGTGCTGCAGCGCGGCATCGGCGACTTGCATCCGCCGCGCGTGGCCGATCCCCGGGTGCGGCACGTCGCCGTCGCCGCCGATCTCGTTGGACGTGTCGACGATGACGACGCGCTTGCGATCCTCGGCGAGGACGCGCGCGCACTCGCGCAGGATCGTGGTCTTGCCGACGCCGGGCGGACCGAGTAAGCAGATCGACTTTCCGCCGCGCACGACGTCGAGCACGATGTCGATCGTTCCGAAAACGGCGCGACCGACGCGGCACGTCAGGCCGATGATCTTGCCCGCGCGGTTACGGATCGCCGAGACGCGATGGAGCGTGCGTTCGATACCCGCCCGGTTATCCGTTCCGAAATGCGATAGGCGCGAACTCACGTGCGCGAGATCTTCGAGCGTTACCTTAACGTCGCTGAGGTAGACGAAGTCGTCCTCGAAACGAGCTTCGGGCTGACGTCCGAGATCGAGCACGACTTCCACGAGCGCTTCGAGATTCGGGAGACGGACGAGCGCTTGCCGTAGCGGAAGTGGGAAGATATCGAGGAGTTGAGTGAGTTCCCAGTGCGAAGAGAGATCTTCGGCGTTAACGGCCAATGCACATCCTCGGCGGAGATTCGGCAGCCGTAGCGCGAGCGACGGCGACCGTTGATCGATGCGATTCGAGCTTAGCGGGCGCGCATCCCCCGCGCGTTCGGCTCACGTTCGAGATACCACGCGAATCGTACGAAGTTCCGCGTCGTACGGGCCCTGCATGCGCACGCCGGCCTTCTTTTCCAGCGCAAGATAGGCGATGATTTCCGGCGTGATCTCTTCGCCCGGCGAGATGACCGGGATGCCCGGCGGATACGGCGTGACGACTTCCGCGCAGATGCGCCCCGCGCTCGCCTTAAAGGCGACGAACTCGGTCGTCGCGAGGAAGGCATTGCGCGGATTCATCCGGATGGGCGGCGTTTTCGGCAGGTTGTACGTCCCGGTTTTCAAGCGGCGTTCCAGCACGCCCGAGGGTGAGAAGACGTCGATCGGCCGGTCTTCGCGCGATAACTCTTTAACGCCGTAAACGAGGCGGTCGGCCGCCTCTTGCGTCGTGCCGATCGTAAACAGCGCGAGGCAATTAAATAGATCGGCGAGTTCGCATTGCACGTTGTATCGCCGCCGCAAAATCTCTTCGGCTTCGTAACCCGTGTAACCCAAATCCTTAACCGTTATCGTGATCTTGGTCGGGTCGAGGTCGAAGACGCCCGGCCGCCCGACCTCTTCTTCTCCGAAACACGTCACCCCGTCGATCTCGTTGAGCCGCCGCCGCGTGTCGTTCGCGAGTTCGATCGTGCGGGAGAGAAGGGCGCTGCCTTCGACCGCCATCTGCCGCCGCGCGACGTCGAGCGAAGCCACGAGCACGAGGTTGGGCGACGTCGAGAGAAAGAGCTTGACGACGGCCTTGAGCCGGTCGAGCCGGATGCGCTCGCCTTTCTGATGCAACATCGCCGTCTGCGAGAGGCTGCCGAGCATCTTATGCGTCGAATTGATGCAGAGATCCGCGCCCGCTTCGAGCGCGTCGAGCGGCAGCGCCGGATGGAAGTGGAAATGCGGCCCCCAGGCTTCGTCGACCAGGAGCGGCAAGCCGTGCGCGTGCACGATCGCGGCGATCGCTTCGAGGTCGGCCGCGACGCCGTAATAGGTCGGGCTGACGACGTACACGGCTTTAATTCCGGGATGCCGCGCGAGCGTGCCGGCGACCGTCTCCGGCGTGACCGTGTGATCCATGTGCAACGCATCGTCGACCTCCGGCGCCATCCAAACGGGCTGCGCGCCGCTCATGATGAGACCGCCCATCGCGCTCTTGTGCGCGTTACGCGGCACGGCGAGTTCGTCGCCCGGATTGAGCGCCGTCATCATCATGATCTGATTGCCGCTCGTCGAGCCGTTGATGAGGAAGAACGAGTTATCGCTAGCGTAGGCTTCCGCCGCCAAACGCTGCGCCTCGTCGATCGCTTCGGAGGGTTGCAACAGGTCGTCGAGGCCGCGAATCTGCGTCAGGTCGATCGCGAGCACGTTGTCGCCGAGGAAGTCGCGCAGCGCCCGGTCCATGCCGCGGCCTTGCATGTGACCCGGAGTGTGGAACGGGATAACGCCGGAGTCGACATAATCGAGAAGGACATCGAAGTACGGCGTCCGCGACTGATCCACGTGCGCAGGCGTTCCGCGCACCGCGGCTTTCTCCGCTACTCGAGCCGTTCGTCGATGGAGACGTTATACAAAAATAAGAATTTGTGCCATTCGCCGGGCAGCGTATTGCGTTTGACGCGAATCCACGGAATGTATTTCGGCGCTTTCGGTTTACGCTTGAGCAGCATGTTCGCATGCTCGGGCGTACGATTATTCTTACGATTGTTACAGCGCATGCACGCGCAAACGAGATTTTCCCACGTCGACGGGCCGCCTTTGCTGCGCGGCAACACGTGGTCGACCGTCATCAAACGTTCGCCTTTGAGATTGCAATACTGGCACGTGTAATCGTCGCGCAGTAGGATGTTCTTTTTCGTCAGCGCGACCTTCTGCATCGGCCGCCGGATGTAATACAGCATCCGGATGATCGAGGGCAGCCGCATTTCGTAAGACGGCGAACTCAGGATGGTCGAGCGACCGTGGACGACTTCGGCCTTACCGGAAAAGAGCAGTTTCACGGCTCGCTGAAAACTCGTGATATTCAGCGCCTCGTACGTGAAGTTCAGGACGAGAACGTCGTTCACAAGCCTCGTTTCCTCACGCACGTCATGCGGACGTCCGTGAGCAGCGTCGTGATCGCGGAGCGTTCCTGCGGCTGCAATTGCGCCGCGATCCGCTCGAAGGCCAGGGCCGCGACGTCGATCGCGATCTCCGCGCTCGTCAGATCCGCCGGTGCCCCGTCTCCGGGTTCGAGGTAAGCGTGCGCGGCAAGCGCCAGCGAAGCGACGACCTCGCTAACGAGCGCGTCGACCGGAGGCACCGCGGTCGCATCGGGCAGCGTGGCCATGTGGCATCCACTACGCCGCCCCGCGAACCATTCCCCGCAGGGCAGCTAAGCGGCGGGACGCGCTCGCTTCCCGACGAGTTCGCGGACGAAGTAGCCATGGACGCGGTGGTCGCGCGTGAGTTCGGGATGGAACGAAGTCGCCATCACGTTGCCTTGGCGAACGAACACGCCGTGGCCGCCGTGCGTGGCGAGCAGTTCGACCCCGGCGCCTGCCCGCTCGATCCACGGCGCGCGGATGAAGATCGCCGGGAACGGCTCGCTGCCGAGCGCCGGGATCGCGAGCGGTATCTCTTCGGAGGCGATCTGCCGGCCGTACGCGTTGCGCCGCACCGAGATGTCGATGAGATCGAGCGTCTTCTGATCGAGCCCGGCCACGTTGCGCGCGGCCAAGATCATCCCCATGCACGTCCCCCAGAAGGGCAGACCGTCGCGAACGCGCGCGACGATCGGCTCGATCAGCGCGAAGCGCTCGAGCAGCCGGATGACGGTCGTCGATTCGCCGCCGGGAATGACGAGCGCCTCGACCGCCGCGAGCTCGGCCCGCGTCTTTACCGGCACGGCCTCGGCCCCCGACGCCGCCAGCGCCCGGACGTGCTCCGCGACGTCGCCCTGAAGCGCGAGCACGCCGATGACCGCCGCGGAGCCCGGGGCGGCTCGCTCCATCAGTTGCCGCGGACGCTCAGGAGCTGCTTCTCATCGAGCTGCCGCAGGTC
>CAXUFI010000151.1:0-6529 GCA_964250245.1 uncultured bacterium | reverse complement strand
TATACACGCTTACGCCCGCGCGCAGCACGCCGCCGGCGCGGTCGGTCGCCGGCGCGACCTTCGCGACCGCGCGCGAAGCGTAGAAATTTCCGTGCGATACGAAGAGTGCGTGTCGCTCGCTCAACTCCAGCGCGACGTCGCCCGCGCCGCGGCCGCGCACGGAGAAGGCGACGGTCGGGTGGCGGGCGACTTCCGGCGGAGGCTCGTACAGCGTCACGTTCGGCAACGCCCGCAGCCCCGCGACGAGTTCCTCGAACACGGGCTCTTCGGACGCCGCGAGCGCCGCCAGGGCCGCCGCAAAACGCGGTTGCGGTGCGGCGTTGGGCGGACCGAACTCGGCGAGAAACGCTAGTGCGGCCGTCACGCCGGCGATACCCTCATGATTCTGCGTTCCGCTTTCGGCCCGCTTCGAACCAACCGGAAGCTGCGGTTCGACGCGCGGGACGTCGAGACGCGCGAGCAACTCGTCGCGGCAATAGACGATCCCGACGTGGGGCCCATACACTTTATACGCGGAGAACGCGAGCATATCGGCACCGAGCGCGGTTACGTCGAGCGATTCGTGCGCGGCCGCGTGCACCGCATCGACGAACACGAGCGCTCCCGCCGCGTGCGCCGCACGCGCGTATTCGGCGACCGGGTTGCGCGTACCGAACGCGTTGGACGACACGCCGAGCGCGACGACCCGCGTGCGCGGGCCGAGCAGCCGTTCGAACGCGGCGAAGTCGAGTTGCGGCGTATTCGCGATAAGCGGTATGCGGCGAACGACCGCGCCGCAATCGCGAGCGAGCGCGACCCAGGGATCCACGTTGGCGTGATGATCGAGTTCGGTGACGACGATCTCGTCGCCGGCTTGCAGCGAACGGCCTACCGCCCGCGCGAGCGAGAACGTCAGGGTCGTCATGTTCGCGCCGAAAAGTATCTCTCCGGGCGAAGCCGCACCGATGAACGCGGCGACGCTCGCGCGCGCGCCGGCGAGCGTCGCGTCGGTTTCGCGACTCGAGGCGAAGGCCCAGCCGTCGTTCGCATTGTGATGTACGAGATGGTCCGCCACGGCGTCGGCGACGCTTTGCGGGACTTGCGTGCCGCCGGGTCCGTCGAAGTAGGCGACGGGCATTCCGGAGAGCGTGCGGCGCAGAGCGGGGAATTTCGCTCGCACGCCGGCCGATAAGTTGCTAACGGTCGTCGTCATCGTCGCGATGTTCCGCGGCCGGTCCGTCGAGACTTGCCGCGTAACGAGCAGAATAAGTTTGCCCGATCGACGCAGCGGGAACGAGCAAGCATGTGAGCGTTCGATACATCCTCCTGCTCGTGATCGTGCTCTACATCATCTTCGTGCTCTTCGTGCCGGCGATGCAGAATTTACTCGGTTACGGCTTCGGGACGCTCGTCGCGCTCGTCATCCTCTGGTACGTCTTCTTCAACAATCGCGGCGGCCGCGTCTTATAGCGGCGCCGTCCTCGATTTAGAGGAGCGCTCCGCGTCGCGGCGCGCATCTCGCGACAACACGTCGGCCAGTTGCCGCGCCTGCGTCCGAATCTCCGGAATCGCCGTCGTTTCGATGAGCGTTCCGTAGCGCACCGGTCCGATCGCAAAGAGGCGGCCGGACGCCGCTCCGTCGCTGCCGACCAGCGCCCCGTCCGCGGCGACGCGTAAGCCGATCCCGAGCGGATGGGCGGCCACGCTCCCGCTTGCGAGCAGGCTCCGGACGAGGGGGTGCGGCAGCCGGCCGAAGTCGTGTTCGGGGCCGCTGCAATTGATGAGGCGGCCGGCTTCGACGACGACCCGCTCTTCCGTTCCGCGCTTGCGAATCGCGACGCGAATCGTATTCGCCATAACCGTCACGTCTTGTGTTTTGCCGGCCAGCATCCGTAACGATCCGGCGGCGCTCAGCTCCGCTAATCTGCGCGCGGCTTCGGGCGCCATGCGGTGCCGATGAGCGTTCCAGTACGGTAAGACGTGACGGACGAAGCGGCGCTGATCGGCGAGCGTGAATTGTTGCCAGAGCGCGTTGGTTTTCGGCCGCACGCCGTCGATCGCGACCCGCCAGTTATCGAATGTCCGGCTCGCTTCGCGGGCCGAGCCGCGCAGTTTACCGAGCAGCTCGCCGACGTTCTTCGCTTCGGGACAGGCTGCGGGCGGCGTGTCGAAGAGGCGATGTTCGTGCGGTAAGAGTCCGCGCCGCGAGACCATGAAGATCGGTCCGCGGTGGCCGTTGTGCCGCAAGCCGAGCACCGCATCGACGGCCGTCAAGCCGGTACCGAGCAGCAACACCGTTTCATCGGGCTGCGCCGGAACGAGCGCGCGCGGCTCCCAGGCCGAGTCGAAATACCGGCCCGAGCCGTGCACGTCGGCGGGAATATTCGGCCAAGCCGCCGGCGCCGCATTACCGATCGCGAGGACGAGGGCATCGCCGCGCAACGTTTCGCCCGAAGCGCACTCGACGCGGGCGCCGCCAGGCTCGACGCAAGCAGCCACAGCCGTTTCCCGGACGTGACGCAGGCGGTCCGGCCGGCCGGCCCGCACGGCCGAAACCGTCCGCGCGAGATATTCGCCGAATAACGCTCGCGGCACGAACGCCCGGCCGTCGTCGCTCGCGTGGCCGTTCGCAGCGAGCCATTCGACGAAAGCGGCGGGCGCATCGGCGGAAGCGGACATCTTCGCGGCCGGCACGTTGAGCACGTGCAGCGGACAGGTGGTCGAGTAGGCGACGCCGGAGCCGAGCCGCTCGCGCGGCTCGATCACGGTGACCTCGACGTCGCCGTCGCCGACGAGAGCGCAGCTTAGCAGCGCGCCGCTCGCGCCGCCCCCGACGACGAGCACGGACCTTCGCAGGATCATCGTGCCGCCATACTCCACGAACCGGCGAGATCATCGCCCCGGCAACGCGACGACAATTGAAAAAGCCGTTCTTACGAACGGCTCGTTCGACTTAGTTGCGGCCTCGCATGATGTCGCGTAACGACGTTTCCATGCGCGGACCCCATCCGGCGAAGACACTCGTGCTCGGCACGACGTGTACCAGCCGGGTCAACGTGGCCTGCGGCTCCTCTTGCGGCGCCGCCGCCGCCACGATCGCTTGCTTTTCGTTTTCCACGGGACTCGGTCTCTCTGTAATCAGTACTGCGGCACAACCGGTGCCACACCAATCTATTATACCGTGAAAGCGCCGCCCGCGTTGCTGCTTTTCACGGCCGGTGCCCGTGATCCGTCGCTCGGCGAGCGCAAAGCCCTTTCGCGTACCCCAGCGGTGCCGCAGCCGTCGCGTTCCACTTGGCCGAATGAAGAACGGCTCGTCGACGGCGACCTCGGGAGCGATGAGGCTTACCGACATCGAGCGCGATAAATTGTTATTGACCGTCGCGGCCGAACTCGCTTGGCGGCGCCGTAAGCGCGGACTGCGCCTGAACTATCCGGAGACGGTCGCCGTCCTGTCGTGTTACGTGCTGGAAGGCGCGCGCGACGGCCGCTCGGTGGCGGAACTCATGGACGGCGGCCGCTCGGTCCTGACGCGCGCGGACGTGATGGACGGCATCCCGGAGATGCTCGCCGAGGTGCAGATGGAAGCGACCTTTCCCGACGGTACGAAACTCGTAACGATTCACGAACCGCTGCGGTGAGCGGCGCCGTCCGGCCGGGCGAAACGATCGTGCGCGAGGGCGAGATCGAGCTGCGCGCGGGCCGGCCCCGCGCGAGCGTCGCCGTCGTCAATACGGCCGACCGGCCGATCCAGGTCGGCTCGCACGTCCATTTCTTCGAAGTGAATGCCGGCCTCGCGTTCGACCGCGCCGCCGCTTACGGGATGTGCCTCGACATCCCGGCGGGGACGGCCGTGCGCTTCGAACCGGGCGTCGATCGCCGCGTCGATCTCGTTGCCATCGGCGGCGAACGCATCGTGCGGGGCCTGAGCGGGTCGGTCGAAGGGCCCCTCGCCGCGCGCCGGCCGTGAAACTCTCGCGCGCCGCCTACGCGGCCCTCTACGGGCCGACGACGGGCGACCGCCTCCGGCTCGGCGACACCAACCTGCTGGTCGAGATCGAACGCGACCTCACCCACTACGGCGACGAGGTGACGTTCGGCGGCGGCAAGGTCATCCGCGATGGGATGGGTCAGCATCCGACCGCCACGCGTGACGAAGGCGTGCTCGATACCGTCATCACCAACGCCGTCGTTCTCGACCACTCGGGGATCTTCAAGGCCGACATCGGCCTGCGCGACGGCCGCATCGCGGCGCTCGGCAAGGCCGGTAACCCGTGGCTGATGGACGGCGTGACGCCGGGGATGACGATCGGCGCGTCGACCGAGGTCATCGCGGGCGAACGCAAGATCGTGACGGCGGGCGGCGTCGACGTCCACGTTCACTTCATCTGCCCGCAGCAGGTCGACGCCGCGATCTCGAGCGGGATCACGACGATGATCGGCGGCGGCACGGGCCCGGCGTCCGGCACGAACGCGACGACCTGCACGCCCGGCGCCTGGCACTTCGCGCGCATGCTCGATGCGGTTGAGTCTCTGCCCGTCAACGTCGGCTTTCTCGGCAAAGGGAATAGTTCGAGCGAAGCGGCGCTGCGCGAACAGGTCGTCGCCGGCGCCGCCGGTTTAAAACTGCACGAAGACTGGGGCACGACGCCGCGCGCGATCGATACGGCGCTGCGCGTCGCCGACGATTGCGACGTGCAAGTCGCGATTCACACCGACACGCTCAACGAGATGGGCTTCGTCGACGACACGATCCGCGCGATCGCCGGCCGCACGATCCACACCTACCATACCGAAGGCGCGGGCGGCGGCCACGCGCCCGACATCATCAAGATCGCGTCGGAACCCTTCGTGCTGCCGTCGTCCACGAACCCGACGCGGCCCTTCACGACGAACACGCTCGCCGAACACCTCGACATGTTGATGGTGTGCCATCACCTCAGTCCGAAGATCCCCGAAGACGTCGCCTTCGCGGATTCGCGCATTCGGGGCGAAACGATCGCCGCCGAGGATATACTGCACGACCTCGGCGCGCTCAGCATGATCTCGTCGGATTCGCAAGCGATGGGCCGCGTGGCGGAGGTCATCACGCGGACGTGGCAGACGGCGCACAAGATGAAATTGCAGCGCGGCGCGCTGCCGGCAGAACGGCCGGGCAGCGATAACGAACGCGCGAAGCGCTACGTCGCGAAGTACACGATCAATCCGGCGATCGCGCACGGCATCGCGCACACCGTCGGCTCGCTCGAAGCGGGCAAACTCGGCGATCTCGTCGTGTGGGATCCGGCCTTCTTCGGCTACCGTCCCGATCTCGTCCTCAAGGGCGGCGCGATCGCCTGGGCCGCGATGGGCGATCCCGGGGCGTCGATCCCGACGCCGCAGCCCGTGCGCATGCTGCCGATGTGGGGCGCGTTCGGGCGCGCGCCGGCGCACACCGCGGTAACCTTCGTTTCTGCGCTCTCACTCGCGAACGGCCTCGCGCAGAGGCGCGGCGGCGAGCGCGAGCTCGTGGCGGTACGGGGCACGCGCGGACTGCAGAAGACCGACATGGTCCGTAACGCGGCTTTGCCGCGGATCGAGGTCGACCCCACGACGTACGAGGTGCGCGCCGACGGCGAACTGCTGACGTGCGCGCCCGTCGACGAGCTACCGCTCGGCCGGCGCTATGCGCTCTTCTAACGGCCCCCTGCTCGTCGTGTCCGCGCCGCTCGGCAATCTCGCTAATTTTCGCGTCGGCGCGCGGGCGGTCGAACGCGTCTCCGCGAGCAGCGACGATCTCGCCAAACGGCTGCTGCGTTTCGCGACGAGCCGCGGCGACATCGGGTTACGGCTCGACGGCGGCCGGCGCTCCGCGGACGGCGACGTGCTCTACGCCGACGATGCGGTCGTCATCGCACTCGACGTCGCGCCGGACGACGTGCTCGTGTGCCGGCCCAAGACGATCGCGCAGGCGCTCTTCATCGCGCACGCGCTCGGTAACCGTCATCTCGCGGTGCAGATCGACGGCGACACGCTCGTGTTGCGCTACGACCTGCTCGTCGAAGAAGTGCTGCACGACGCGAAGGTGCCCTACGCGCGCGAGTTCCGCAAACTGCTCGCGCCGCTCCGGCACGCCGCGGCACCGCACGGTCACGAATGACGGGCGCTCTCGCGGCGCTGCTGCAACTCGCCGACAGCGCGTTTCCGAGCGGCGCTTTCTCACACTCGTTCGGCTTGGAGGCGGCGATCGCGAGCGGCCGCGTCACGGACGAAGCGGCGCTCGAATCCTGGCTGCGCGCGTACGTGAGCGAGACGTTCGCGACGCTCGACGGCGCGGCGCTCGCGTTCGTCGTGCGCGACGGCGCCGATCCCGTCGCGCTCGACGAACTCGTGACGGCGGCCACGCACGCGCCGGAAGTTCGCGCGGCGAACGGCCGCATCGCCCGCGCGATTCTCGCCGCGTTCGCGGCGGCCGCAATCGAGCATCCGCGGAGCGCCGGCTACGCGCGCGCGCTCGCCGGCGGCGCGGCGAACGGCGTCCCGGCGCTCGCCTTCGCGCTGGGATACGCGA
>CAXUFI010000150.1:240-6538 GCA_964250245.1 uncultured bacterium | reverse complement strand
TCGCACACTTGGGCGGCCGGCGCCCGCGCCCACGTTCCGTTGTATCGTCAAGCGTACGAAATGGCCGGGTGAACGTCATGCACTTTCCAGTCATCGTCGTCGGCGGGGGCCAATCGGGACTCTCGCTCAGTTACGAACTCAAAGCGCGCGGCCTCGAGCACGTCGTGCTCGAGCGTCACCGCGTCGCGCACTCGTGGCGCGCCAAGCGCTGGGATACGTTCTGCCTGGTGACGCCGAATTGGCAGTGCCGGCTCCCGGGCTTTCCCTACGGCGGCAGCGATCCGGACGGCTTCATGCCCAGGGACGAAATCGTCGCGTACATCGAAGCTTATGCGGCCGCGTTCGGTGCGCCGCTGCGCGAGGGCGTCGACGTGACGAAGATCGCATTCGGCGAGGGCGCGGGCTTCGTTTGCGAGACCTCCGAGGGAACGTTGACCGCCGACCACGTCGTCATCGCGATCGGCGGCTATCACGTCGTCGTGTTGCCGCGAATGGCGGAGCGCTTACCGCGCGACATCGCGCAATTGCATTCTTCGGAATACAAGACGCCCGCCGCGCTGCCCGCCGGCGACGTGCTGATCGTCGGCACGGGCCAATCCGGCTGCCAGATCGCCGAAGATCTGCACCTGGCCGGCCGGCGCGTCCATCTCGCGGTCGGCAGCGCGCCGCGCGTCGCGCGCCGCTACCGCGGCAAAGACGTGGTCGAATGGTTATCGGATTTGGGGCATTACGATTTACCGATCGATAAGCACCCGCTCAAAGAAGGCATCCGCCGGCGGCCCAATCATTACGTCACCGGCCGCGACGGCGGCCACGACATCGATCTACGTCAGTTCGCGTGCGAAGGGATGCGCCTCTACGGCCGGTTGCGCGACGTCCGCGACGGCGCGTTCGTGTTCGACGACGATTTAGCGAAGAATCTCGACGCCGCGGACGCGGTCTCCGAAAACATTAAAACGACGATCGACCAGCACATCGAACGCGACGGCATCGCCGCGCCGCCCGAAGCGCGCTACGTGCCGGTATGGCAGCCTTCGGAAACGCCGCTGCGGCTCGATTACGGCGCGACGGGGATTACCTCGGTGGTCTGGTCGACGGGCTACGTCGCCGACTTTCGCTTCGTGGAGGTCCCGGTGTTCGACGGCCGCGGCTACCCCGTGCACGAGCGCGGCGTGACTGCCGTCGCGGGCTTGTACTTCCTGGGCTTACCGTGGCTCTACCCGTGGGGTTCGGGCCGGTTCTCGGGGATCGCGCGCGACGCGGAGCACGTCGCGCAACGGATCGCGGCGCGCGCCGCTCGCGCAGCCGAACCGGTCGCGCTGACGGGATGACGTAAACGGGGCGAAGCGCCGGCACTTCCGAAATAACGGGGGATGCGCGGTGATGACGAACTCGGAATGGGCTGCCCGATTGCGCGTCGCGATTTTCTCAACGGCGTCGCAATCGCCGCGGGCGCCTTCGCGGCGGGGCTGCCGACGCTCGGCGAAGCGGCGAGCCGCTTCGCGCAGGACGAGCCCGGTTATTACCCGCCGGCCCGGACGGGGATGCGCGGCAGTCACGCCGGCTCGTACACCTACGCGCACGCGCTGCGCGACGGCACCTTCGTCCCCGGCGAAACCGTCACCACGCACGAGACGTACGATCTCGTCGTCGCCGGCGCGGGGATCGGCGGCCTCGCGGCCGCGCACTTTTTCCGCAAGCGGCACCCGGCCGCGCGGATCCTCATTCTCGACAACCACGACGACTTCGGCGGCCATGCGAAGCGCAACGAGTTTCATTACGGCGGGCGCGTCTTACTCGCGAACGGCGGGACGTACGCGATCGAATCGCCCTTTCCGTATAGCGCGGTCGCGAGCGGCCTGCTCTCGGAATTAGGCGTCGATCCGCCGGCGCTCGCGGAGGCGTGCGACCGGCCGCGCTACTACGGCGGTCTCGGCGCGGGCGTGTTCTTCGATAAAGAGACCTTCGGCGTCGACCGTTTCGTCGCGGGGTTGCCGCATGACGACGGCCGACCCGCGGCGGGGGCGGCTGCGTCGTGGCATGAGTTTCTCGCGCACGCGCCGCTCTCGGCGCAGGTAAAGCGCGATATCGTCCGCTTCCAAACCGCGGAGATCGATTATCTGCCCGGCCTAACGTCGGATCAGAAAAAAGAGAAGCTCTCGCGGTTGAGTTATCGCGATTACCTCGTGAAGATCGCGAACGTCGCCCCGGGCGCCGTTCCGTTCTACCAGACGCGAACCCACGATCTCTTCGGCGTCGGGATCGACGGCGTCACCGCGCTCGACTGCTGGGGGATCGGCTTGCCCGGCTTCGCCGGTTTGCAGCTGGCGCCGGGCCCTTACCCGCGCATGGGTTTTACGGCCAAAGGTTCGGCGATCCCGAATCCGCCGCCGTACGAGTTCCACTTTCCCGACGGGAACGCGTCGCTCGCGCGCCTGCTCGTGCGCGCGCTGCTGCCGGACGCTCTGCCCGGCGACGGCGCGCGGGACGTCGTTACGGCGCGTGCCGATTACGCGCGGCTCGACGTCGCGGGCGCGCCGGTCCGGCTACGCCTGGGGAGCACCGTCGTCAACGCCCGCCATCGCGGCGACCCGCGCACGGCGCAGGACGTCGACGTCGCCTACGAACGCGCCGGCCGGCTCTATCGCGTCCGCGCGAAGCACGTCGTGCTGGCGTGCTGGAATATGGTCATCCCGTACGTCGTGCCCGAGCTGCCGGCCGCGCAGAAAGAGGCGTTGCGCTACGGCAAGAAAGTGCCGCTCGTCTACACCGTCGTGGCGCTGCGGAATTGGGAAGCCTTCCGGCGCCTCGGCGTCGACACGATCGACGCGCCCGGCATGTTTCATGTCAACGTACGGCTCGACGACCCCGTCGATATCGGCGCGTACGCCTCATCGCGCGTTCCGGACGAGCCCGTGCTCGTGCGGATGTTGCGCACGCCGTGCAGCCCGGGGCTCTCCGAGCGCGACCAGCATGAGGCCGGCCGGTACGAGCTCCTCGGCCAGTCATTCGAACTTTTCGAGCGCGAGATCCGCGGCCAGCTCGCCCGGATGCTCGGCGCGGGCGGCTTCGAGCCGGCGCGCGACATCACCGCGATCACGGTGAACCGCTGGCCGCACGGCTACGCCTACGAATACAACCCGCTCTGGGATCCCGATTCGTTCTTCGACGGCGGCCGGACGCCGGCCGAAATCGCGCGGCGCCGGTTCGGCCGCATCGCGATCGCCAACTCCGATGCCGCCGCGGCGGCTTATACGGATCAGGCGATCGATCAGGCCTACCGGGCGGTCACCGAGCTCTCCGGCACCAGCACCACGGCCGCAACGCGCCGGGGATAGTGGCCTTCCGCACTTATCCGGAAAGACTGTTGCCGTCCCGGAAAAATTTTTCCGGCAGACCGTTGCAACCTTTGGGTGTTTTATGAGACTCTTGCGATGCGCCGGACGTGCCATGCGTCGCACGCTCCGGAGTCATTCGCGGTCCGCTTAGTGGTTTTGTAAGATTCGTCTTCAGCTCCAGTTGTTCAGGTCTAGCGAAGTTAACTCGAACCGACGCATACCATTCCTGAAACTGGAGTCCAGATGTACACCGATGAAACCCTAAATTGCGTAGATTGCAATACCGCCTTTACCTTCTCGTCCGGAGAGCAAGAGTTCTTCGCCTCCAAAGGCTTCACCAACAAGCCGAATCGTTGCCTCGACTGTCGCGCTGCCCGTAAGGCGCAACGCGGGAGCGGCGCGAGTTCGGGCGGGGGCTACAGCTCCGGCGGCGGATACAGTTCCGGCGGCGGCGGCGGTTACGGCGGCGGCGGCGGCGCTCGTGCGGAGCGCGAGATGTTCTCCGCGACGTGCAGCCAGTGCGGCCAAGTCGCGCACGTGCCGTTCCAGCCGCGGGGAGACAAGCCCGTCTACTGCCGCGACTGCTTCAGCACGCGTCAGTCATCGCACCGCTAACGGTCGAATAGGGTTCGAAAAGCCGGCTCGCAAGAGCCGGCTTTTTTACGCCGCGAAGCGCCCGAGGTCCACGGACGCCGAGATCGTCCTAGCCCTCCATTAAGAGGGGTGGAGGGCTCCCCGTCTCCTTCGACAGCGGCCCCGGTTACTGAAAAACACGGTTCCGGCGAGTTGACGGCGAACGGGCTCCGTATGGCACTTGCGAAGACGACCAATCCCATCACGGCCTTGATGCGAACGTTCGGTACCCGCGAGGGCGGCACCGTAATGATTACGACCGCTGCCGGCAAATTGACCGTCAACGGTTTAAATTACGAGTACATGCCAAACGACGGCTCGTCGAAGCGCGTAGCGCCCAACGGCATCAACGATAGCGCAAAGAGCGCGGTGCTCTTGCGGGTAATCCGCCGCCTCGACCCCGAGATCGACGCGCTAATCGCGCATTAGCGCTTCCCGGGATCGGCGCGCCCGCTCGGCAGATCGAGATGCTCGTGGTCGTGGTGGAGGTAGAATCTCGCGGGCGACCAGGGCGACCAAAGCACGAAAGCCAGCAAGAGCACCGGCACGACGGTGAAGATGGGCGCCTTCGCGAAGGCTTCGAACGCGAGCTGACAGCTTTCCACGAGCGTACCCTCCGGCGCCGCACCTTTGGCGACGCCGCTCTCCGAACCTTGTCACTGCGAACCGATAGGTGAGACGCCCGTTCCGAGCTCCGCTCGTGAATGAAACATTGGTGGAGGCAACGCTGCCGGCTTTACGACGAATGTTTAACCGTACGTGCGGTGAGTTCGTCTAATAAGGTAGATTCGTTCTTCCTTGATGCGAGGATACCGTGTCGTCAGACGAGTCGAAAGTTTCCCTGCAAGTTAACGTTGCGCCGTCCGATCTGCGCTACATGACGCACACGATTCCGCATCAATTACGCGTGTTCGCCGATCAAGTCGATGAGATCCAGTTTACTCTAGATTCCAGGCCACAGGCGAAGAGTAAGTACTCGACCGAAGCCTTTGAGCACCATTTGGCGGCGGCTCGTGAGGTACTAGCCGGGTTTATTGCGGCTCATCCGCACGCGTACGTTCGCGAAATCGATTACTCGACGCAGACGGTGCGCAAGATTTCCGCGGCGCTCGGAGTCCCGGGCGAACTGCCGATGCATTCCATGAACGGAACGCCATTCTACGGGTACGTGTTCGGGTTGTACGAAGCCAACGGCGAATTCGTCCTGCACCTCGATGCCGACATGCTTTTCGGAGGCGCATCTAAGACCTGGGTCCGCGAAGCGCTTGCCGCCTTGACTTCCGACGAGCGCCTGCTCGTCGTCAGTCCGCTTCCCGGGCCGCCGGCGCAAGACGGCGAACTCGCGCAGAAGTACATCGAGCGGTTACCGGCTCCCTATCCGGCGTTTACGTTTAACCGCATAAGCTCCCGCGTTTTCCTCGCAAATCGAAAGCGGCTGCTCTTCGAAAAGCCGCTGCCGATCGTCCCCGCGCAGGGTCCGCTGCGGCGTCTGATAGCGCTGGTCAACAACATGCCTGCCGTCGAGGTGTACGAATGGTCGCTGTCGGCCCTGCTCGTCAAGCACGATCTATTGCGTTTGGATATGCTGGGCCGGGACGGCGGACTCTGGTCGCTCCATCCGGCCTATCGGTCCGAGAAATTTTACGAGCGCCTTCCCGGCATCATCGCGGACGTAGAAGCCGGAACTATTCCGGACGCGCAGCGAGGCGATTACGATCTCAACGATTCGATGATCGATTGGTCCGATGCTCGCCGAGCGAAAACCCTCAATAGAATCCGACGCTACGCGCGGTACGCGACGGAGCGCATCTTCAACCGGCCGCTCCATAATTAGCTTCCCCGGTAGGTGGCGTAACTCCAGGGGCTCAGCAACAGCGGCACGTGGTAGGATCGCCCGGCGTCCGCGATGCTGATTCGGAGGCTGATCTCATCGTAAAACGCCGCGGTCTGCGAGCGCGCGAAGTAGTCCGCCACGTCGAAGACGAGTTCGTAGATGCCGGGCGCGAACTCGGAGGCCAGCGGCGCGTCGGTGCGGCCGTCACCGTTCGTGTAGTCGCGGCAGACGAGACGGCGGGCGTCTCCCGCGCGGGCGTAGAGCGCGATCGTGACGCCGGCGGCCGGCGCACCTCGGGCCGTGTCGAGCACGTGCGTCGTCAGCGTCACGTGTGCGCGCCCTGGTCGATCCAGTGCCCTAACAGCAATCGCTCCGCTTCCGTCATATCGGTAACGTTTCCGAGCGGCATCCGATGACTGATAACCGCTAGCTGCCGGATGCGGGCGGCGTTAGCGGCGATGCGCTGTGGCGTGTCGAGCAGAACGCCCAGGGG
>CAXUFI010000150.1:0-225 GCA_964250245.1 uncultured bacterium | reverse complement strand
TCCCTCGGATGCGCGGCGTGACAGACCGCGCAACGCCGCGCTAGGATCGGCGCGACCCGCGAGAAATCGATGCGCTTCGCCGCTCCCGCCGTGTTGGCCGAGACGATGCTCGGCCGCGGCGCGATCGCGAGCGACGCCGCCACGAGGACGAACGCCGCCGCGACCGGGAGTGCGGCGTACCGCTTCGCGCGGTTCACGGCCGCGCCGGCGGAGATGCGAGCGGTG
>CAXUFI010000149.1:0-6541 GCA_964250245.1 uncultured bacterium | reverse complement strand
CGTCGCGGGGGCGCGCGTCGGCGTATCCGTCGGGCCGTCGGTCGGTTCGGCCGTCGGCCGTTCGGTCGGGGCGGGCGTTACGGGCACCACCGGCGCGAGCGTCGCGGGCACCGCGGACGGGGACGGCGAGGCGATCGCGAGCGCGCCCATGTCGTGACGGCCCGCGAGCGACAGTCCGGCACCGACTACGAAACCGAGCACGATAACGCCGATGAGGATCGGTATGATCGGCAGCGACGATTCGCCGCCCGGTGCTTGCCGGGAGCGGCGCGTTGGCGGAGGAGCACCCATCGCTCCCGCGTTTCGCTACGCAATTGCCGCCGCCTCGCGAACTGCCGGCGTCGCGCGGCCGTCGTGCGGCCGGGACTTACGTCACTACTTGCGCGCGCTCGGAAAAGGATTCGGCTCGCGAACGCGAAGCGACGCGCGGTGATCCGGGTGCCCATTCCGATCGATGTCGGGACCATCGTTGCAACGGCGAGCAGTGCGTTCTCATTCGCGACACCGCTGCGCGTCGAGTACCTGCTGACGCTCGCCATCGCGGAAGCGCTCGGCGCACGCGCGCCGCAGGATAAACGCGAACGCAGCGTACGCGCGGCGCTCGACGGGTTACGCGAAGGCCGGTACATCGTCGACGTCGACGGCCGGCTCTTCGACCGCCCCGAAGCCGTCGTCGTCTGCTCGGGCGTGGCGACGCTGCGCTTCTTCTCGACCGAACCGCACTGGCAGCGCATTAAATCCCGTTAGCGAGTGAGCCCGCCGCGATGGTGACGCTGCGCGGCGTTCACAAAGCGTTCGGTGCGCACGCGGTTCTCAAGGACATCTCGCTCGCGGTCGGTGAGGGCGAGGTCTGCTGCGTGATCGGTCCTTCGGGCAGCGGCAAGTCGACCGTGTTGCGCTGCATCAACCGGCTCGTCGCGGTCGATGCGGGAGACGTCATCGTCGACGGTCTCTCGGTTCGCGACGCGCGCGTCGGAGACGTCGCTCTGCGGCGGCGCGTCGGCATGGTCTTCCAGCACTTTCATTTATTTCCGCACATGACGGCGCTGGCCAACGTCACGCTCGCACCGCGCCGCGTGCGCGGGTTCTCGCGCGACCGCGCGCGCGAACTGGGCATGCGGCTGCTCGCGAAAGTGGGGCTGGCGGCGAAGGCCGATCGCTACCCGGGACAGCTTTCGGGCGGCCAGCAACAGCGCGTCGCGATCGCGCGGGCGCTCGCGATGGAGCCGAAGGTGATGCTGTTCGACGAAGCGACCTCCGCCCTCGACCCCGAGCTCACGGGAGAAGTTCTCGCCGTTATGAAGGCTCTCGCGACGGAACGGACGACGATGATCTGCGTGACGCACGAGATGGCTTTCGCACGCGAAGTCGGCACGCACGTCGCGTTCATGGACGACGGCCGGATCATCGAGGAAGGGCCGCCGCGGGCGATCTTCGACCGTCCGCGCACCGAACGCGCCAAACTCTTTCTCTCGAAAGTGCTATAGCGCCAGCGAGTCCCTAGCGGCGCTCTGCTAGCGCCGCGCGCGTTCCCGCAGCACCAGTTCGCCGTAGAGCGCGTTCGGCCAAGCGAAATCATCGCGCGTGAACGCTTCGGGCCAGTCCGCGTTAAACGACTCGTGCAGCCGATGGTCGCCGACGTCGGAGGCGGCGATATAGCTCATGACGCGTTTGGTCTCGAGCGGATCTTGCGTCGTCAGCGCCTGCATGATGAGCGAGAGCGGCCACACCCAGCCGTGCGGCGTATGCGGGCTGCCGATGCCCCGGGCGTACTTTCCGCTGTAGAAATACGGATTGCGATCCGACAGCACGAAACGCCGCGTCGCCAAGTAGGCAGGATCGCTCGCGGGCAGATAACCGAAGTACGGTATCGACAGCAGCGAGGGGATGTTCGCGTCGTCCATCAGGTTGACGTGACCGTAGCCGTCGACCTCGTAGGCGTACATCTTGGAAAACCCCGGTAGCGAGAGTTTGCCGTATTGTTCGATGCCGGCTTGCACTTCGACCGATAGTCCCCAGGCGTTGCCCGCGTCGTTGCCGTTGCGGTACACTTGGCTCTCGATCGCCGCCAGCCGCTGCAGCACCACGACGGCGAACATATTATCGGGAACGTTGTACTGGTAGCGCGCGGGGTCGTCCGAGGGCCGGAACCCGGTCCAGATCATCCCCGTGTAGCGGACCCAACTGCCCTTCCCGCCGTTGGCGAGATCGGGATGGCGGTAGCGGGAGCGGCGGTCGTGATGCTGTTCGTCGCGCAGAACCGCGAGTACGCGCTCGAAGGCACGATTGACTTCCGGCGTGAAAATCGAGCGGTCGCCGGTAACGCGCCAATACTTATCGGCGAACCAAATCGGGTAAAGTAAGGAATCGACTTCAAACTTTCGCTCGACGACCTTATAGTCCGACGAAAAAGCGTTCGCATAGGGATCGATAAGCATGTACTTGGCTTCGCGCGCCACGACGCCGCGCAGCGCATCCGCGACGCGCTCGTCGCTGCCGGCCTGCCCGATGTAGGGCTCCATGACGGCACTCGCGTCGCGCAGCCATTCGGCTTGAATGTCACCCGTCGATACGTACGTCGTACCATCTGCCTGCGGCAGCGCATGGCGATTGAGCGCTTCGTCGAAAGCGGTAAGGTAAATCTTTTCGAGCTTGCCCGAGAGCAGCTGCGTTTCGTCCGCGCGGGCCGCCGAAAAGCCGGCTGCAACCGCGACCGCGACGATCGCAAAAAGAAGCACCCGAACGAACAACACTCCCTTCCATCGGCGCTTTCGGAAGCAATACCTTGCCGGAAACGTAAATTACGTCCGTTTCCGGCAGCACTGCTGACGCTCGCGTGCGTGCGCGCGCTGCAGGCCGCGGCCAGCGGCGATCAGACCTATGCGACGTCGGGCAGCGACGATTTCACGATCGGCGCCGGGAACGGCGGCAGCGTCGTTCGCTACACCGGCACGCAGACGCTGCACGTTCACAAGCGCGGCAAACTCGTGCGCTACAGCGCCCGTCTCTCCTACACGCGCGGCGCGGACGGCGACGAGCGCCGCGGCGAGGCGACGTACGTCGCCGACGTGCTGCCGTCGGGCGAACTGGCCGGCGCTTCGGACCACGATCCGAACTATCTCACCGTCCTCAATCAGCCCTTCGCGGCGCAGCTCGACGCGGCCGCCCTCGCCGATCTGCGCCGGTTGCGTAAACCGCTGCCGTTCGATTTCCCGTCGCCGTTCACCGGATCGTCGCTGCACGGCTTTCTGCAACGCCGGCCGAGCCTAGCCTTCGGCAAACGCCGCACCGTCGCGATCCGCTTCGAAGCGGCCGGGACGATGAACGGGGCCCTGCCCGACCGGGCCGAACTCGTGCTCGCGGGGACGATCGCGATGCGCGGGACCGCCTACTACGACGTCGCGAGCCAACTTCTGCTGGCTCTCACGACGAAGGTGACGATCTCCGGAACCGTTTCCAACGGAACGCACGACGACCGGGTGCGCATCGTGTACGCACGAAGCCTGCGCGCCGTACGGTAGCAGAGGGGTGGCGATGAACGCATTGCAGAAGTTCTCGCACTTGGCAACATCGGGACGCCGTCGGGTCGCCGCCGTGCCCTCCGGCGCCCCCCGAGCATGGAGTAACGCGTGCTTCCTCAAGTGAGGACCGCGGAGCGTAAAGCGGCAGCTTCGCTTCCGGGCCCTACGAAGTCCGCGGAGCTGCCGTCGACCGAGCACTTCGAGCGCATCGTCGACGAGTATCAGCGTCGCCTGTACGGCTTCGCCTTGCGGATGACCGGAAATCGGGAAGATGCCGAGGAGATCGTGCAGGACGCATTCGTGCGCGCTTTCCGGGCGCTCGGAAAGATGAACGAGGAGCAACGCGCGGAGCTGCGGCTGCAACCGTGGCTGTATACTATAACGTTAAACGTAACGAGGAACCGACTACGGTCTAAGCGTCCGACCAACGTGGCCCTCGACTCGCTCGCCGATCCCGATGCGTTACTCAACAACACGCAAGAGGGTCCGGAGCAACCCGAACACGTCGTCGAACGCGGCACGGATTTGGCACTGGTGGAGCAGGCTCTCTTACAGTTGCCCATGCATTTGCGTGCCGCCGCGACCCTGCGTTTCATCGAGGGCCGCAGCCATCCTGAAATTGCGGAGATCCTCAACCAACCGATCGGGACCGTTAAATCGCACGTGCATCGCGCGGTGCGAATCTTACGGCGAATCCTCGGTCCGCAAGTCGGGCGGATCGCACCCTCGGGAGATACGATAGATGCGGTGTAGTGACGTCGAGGCGCTTTGGGACGAGATGCGCGAGGGGGAACCCCGCAGCGAAGTCGTCGTCGCGCATTTGCGCTACTGCCGGACGTGCCAGGCGATGTTCGAAGAGTTCGAGGGCGTCGCGTACTGCTTAACCTGTCTCCCGAATGTCGAGCCGCCGACCAATCTCGTGCCGCGTATTCTCGGCCACATCAATTCGCTGCGCGGGCTGGGCACCGGCCGGGCCGACGCGTTCACGCGCATCGAATCGCCGCTCGGACAGCTCGTCATCGCCTGGCGCGACGCCGGCATAACGTTCGTCGGCATCGACCGCGGTGAGGATGCGGACGCCGCCCGGGCAAAGATCGAGCGCCGGTTGCGCCGGCCGTTACGCGAGAGCGAGCCGCCAGCCTGGATCGTCGACGCCGTGCGCCGCTTCTTCGCTACGTGGCAGGTCGATATGGCGCTCGTCGACATCTCCGATTTGAGCCCCTTCGAGCAGTCCGCGCTGCGGAAGGCCGCTCAGATTCCGCCGGGCGAAGTCCGTTCGTACGGCTGGATCGCCCGCGAAATCGGGCACCCGCAGTCGGCCCGCGCCGTCGGTCAAGCGATGGCGCGCAATCCGGTCGCGCTCTTCTTCCCCTGCCACCGCGTCGTCGATGCGAACGGCGCGCTGCACAACTACGGTTACGGCGTCGAGCTCAAAGCCCGCATCTTGCACATGGAGGGCTATCGCAGAGCCGTCGCCTCGAATGCCAAAGTGTGAACGTCGCGAGAGGAAGCGCGTTCGCCGCGCCGTATAGGCACTTCATACGACGTCCGCGGTCCCTTCACAAAGATACGATTGAAGGCTAACAGACGGGCTAAAGGGAGGTGATCATCGTTAGTTCCGAAGGTAATCAACGACTCAGCAATACGATGGTTGGAGGTGCGCAGACCTAGTCTGCGCCGTTAAGACCCTAAGTCCGCCGGCTGTGAGCCGGCTTTTTTTTTGCATGGCGCGGGGAACTCGCCCGCGAAACCGGCAAACGACTGCAAGCAGTAGCGTACGAGGTTGTCGCGCCGCAAAACGCTATCACCGTACGCGCGAGGATGAGCGAACCGAACATGACGGACGACCCGCGCATCGCCGCAGTGCCCGACACACACGGGCATGCCAAAGGCGAGCACAAGCTCTACGTTGACGAGCGGCCGATCCCCTATACGGCCCGGATGCTCTTCCTTTGGTTTTTTCATGCCTGCCGGCGCGGGGCGCCACGCTTCCTGATGGTTGCCGATCACATCAACTACCTGACGTTCGAGGATCCGGCGGCCGTCAATCTCGTGCGGCGAGCGTTAAAGCTCGCCCAGGCGGGCGACCTTTACGGCGCCGCCGAGACGGCCGGCGTCGAGGTCAACCATGCCGCCGTCGTCGGCGAAGGGCTGCGGCGCGGCATGCGTTACTCGATCGGCGCGGAGGTGGATAACGACCCGCGCAGCCGGCCCGACGCTCAGAACATCGTCGACGCCATGCGGCCCGACGGCATGGTCCGCTCCGTGCACTTTTTGCCGATCAAGCACCCGCAATTCGGCGACAACTGGATGTGGCCGTTCGATAACCCCGAGTTTCGCGAACTCTACGACGTCGTCGGCACGGAAGCGACGTGGGAACTCTACATGACGACCCTGCTCGACGCTATCGAGAAGCTGCCGGGGAACATCGTCGGCCATTTCTACGTGCCGGCGAAATTCGGGCACTGGCCGAGCGACGCGCTCTTGGAGAGTTACGAAGACCGGCTGCTCGAGGCGTGCGCCGAGCGGGGCTTAGCGATCGAGGTCAACTCGCGCTATTTCTACAAGCACGCCGCGGCCGATGAGGAGCAACTCGAGAAGTACCGGTCGGCGACCTTGCGTCTCCTGCGTAAAGCGAAGGACAAGGGCGTCGCGATCGCCGTCGGCTCCGACGCGCACAGCCCCAAGGATCAGGGACGGGCCTTTGCCGAGGTTCTGGCGCTCCTGGACCGGGCGGAGATAAACGAGATTGCGTTTCCGATCGACGGCCGGCTCGCGCGCGTCGCCTTACGCGCGACGGACGAGTTGCGCCGGGCGAGCGCGCTCGCGACGCGGGAGTCCCGGGCCGAAGCGGTTGCGATCCCCGGCACGGAGGGCCCCGAGGCCGAAGACGACGACGAAGCGGACGACGATACGCAGCCCGCTGCCGACGGCGAGCGCGCCCCGGCCGCCGCCGCCGCGCCCGCTACGAAGAAGCGGCCCTCGCGCGCCAAGAAAGCGCCGAGCGAGGCACGCGCGCC
>CAXUFI010000148.1:0-6553 GCA_964250245.1 uncultured bacterium | reverse complement strand
GCATCGAAACGCAACATAAGCGAGCTGCAAACCAGCGCGCGCTTCCCCGTCGGCCCGTTCTGATCGATCTCGGTGTTGCCATAGTCACTGCGCGGTTTTCGCACTCGCGGAACCGAATCTCTCCGCGCCGGGAATTCGGCGGGAAGCGCGAGCTTGACGACGCCGGCTCCTCGATGCTACAGTTGAAAGATCATTCAAGTAATATTTCCAAGCGCTCCTGTAGACCTTGACACGGCCGGCAGGTCCGGCGATGCCGCAGTCTATCTACGGGCGGCCGATCTCTTCTTCGCCCTCAGCGACCCCGCTCGTCTGCGGCTCCTCGCGTTGCTTCACGCTCAGGAACGCTGCGTTTCGGAGATCGCCGACGACTTCGGGGAAGAGTTGTCGACGGTTTCGCAGCGTCTACGGCTCCTGCGCTTTCACGGGCTCGTCGAGCGCCGTCGCCAGGGAAGGCACGTGTATTACCGGCTGGCCGACGCTCACGTGGCCGAACTCGTGCGCAGCGGCTTACAGCACGCGATCGAAAGCGAGGAACGCTCGTGACGTACGAAGCGGAAGCCGAAGGCTACGTGCATAACCGGCACGCGCACGTCCACGGCGCCGGCTGCGGACATCTCGCCGTGCAGCACGAGGACCACGTGGATTACGTTCACGACGGCCACCTCCACCATCCGCACGAAGATCACGTGCACGAGCACGAACTCGGGGCGCTCGAGCCGTTGCCGTGCGACCCGCAGCACGCGTGCGATTCGCATGCGGCCGAGCATTTGCACGGCGTGGGCTGCGAGCACGCGGCGATCCCGCACGCGGGTCATATCGATTACGTCGTCGACGGCCACATCCATCGCCAGCACGGCGAACATTGCGACGACCACGGCCGGCTCCGGCTCGCGTAAGGCGATCTTTTCGGGGCGCTAGCTCCTGATTTTCGATGCGCTGGTCGTCGGCCACGTTCGACGCAGTCCCTTGGGCACGCTATTGGTCGTAGCCGCAATCGCGTTCGGTGTGGCCAGCTCCGTCGCGGCGAATCTAACGACGGTCTTCGCCGAGCGAGCGATCGAGACGAGCGTTTTAGGGGCTTCCGAGTCCGCCAATCTTCAAATACTCGGAATCGATAAGCGATTAAACGAAAACGTTCTGCGACGCGTCCGAGAAGTTGCGGGAGTCGCTGAGGCTCGTCCGGTCATCGAAGGCTCGGCGACGCTCGGTGACGATGGTGCCGACGCACTCGCCGTTCGCGTGCAAGGTATCGACGTCTTACAGAGCTTCCCCGGCTCGAGCGCCCTCCGTAAATTCAATCCGGGACCATTCGCGCCACCGGGACGGTTAGAAGAGGCGCTTATCGCACGACGTGGCGTCATCGTATCGCGTGTCGTCGCGCGACGCTTCGGAATCGCGGCAGGTTCGCGGATCCGTACGCAGGCCGGCGGCTCGCCGGTCGTATTGCGTGTCGTGCTGGTCTTGCCCGACACGACGACGGGAATCGATCCGTATACGATTCTCGTCGACGTCACGACCGCTCGAAAAATGCTCGGCGACACGGCATCGCTCGACCGGATCGACGTCGTTACCGATCGAGCGCAGACGCCGGTCGTGCAGCGCCGTATCGCTGCGGTGCTCTCGCCGCACGCCCGCGTCGTGACGAGCGCGGAACGGATCGCGGCGCTGGAACGATTGACGCAGGGTTCGCAATTAAACTTCGCGATTCTGGCGTTCGTCGCTCTGGCACTCGGGGCCGTATTGGTCGCGAACGCCATGAGCCTATCGGTGCGCGAGCGGCGTCCCGATATCGCGATTCTCCGCACGCTCGGAGCGACGCGACGTCAAATATTGCTTGCGTTCCTGACGGAGGGCGCGGCGATGGGCGCGTTGGGCGGAATTATCGGCGCCATCGTCGGTGATGAGCTCGCGCGAACCGTCAGCGGCTTCGGCGATCCCCTATCCTTGGCCGAGAGCGGGGCGCAATTTGCGGCCGACACGGTAACGCTGGCGCGCGGCACGGGTGTCGGCTTTCTGCTCTCGATCGGCGCTGCATTGGTGCCGGCACTCGAGGCCGCTTCCGTGATGCCGGCGAGTGCGCTGCCGGCTACTCCGCTCTACGGATCGCGCGCGAGCGCTCTGCGGCTCGCCGCCGTCGGCGTATTTCTTATCGGCGCCGGCATGATGGTGCCCTACATCATGCCCGATGACGGGAAGCTCATCGCCTCGTACGTCTGTCCGCTGGTTTGCTTGATCGGTGTCGCCTTGTGCGTACCGCTTTGGCCGCCAAGCGTCGTCCGCCTCGCTTCCAACCTCGTCGATCGCCTGCCGGCCGCGGGTCGTCTTGCCGTGGCGCGTTTCGGCGCGAACGCAACGCGGTTAAGCCTGGCGATCGTAGCGCTGGTGATCTCGGTGTGCGCGAGCATCGGCGTCGCCACGGCAACCACGTCTTTCCGAGCGACCGTCCACGAATGGTCGATGAACAGCTTTCCGGGCGATCTCGAACTTCGTGCGGCAAAGGAATCCACGTCGCTACCGGCTTCGCTCGACCGTCGCCTCAGCGTGCTGCCCGGCGTCGCGCTGACGCGGATCTCGCGCCGGGTTGAGGTGCCCTTTCGAAACGGGGTTATCGCGCTTGCGGTGCTCGACGAGCGGACCCTCGAGCGGCAAGGCACGCCGCTCGGTCCGACAGACGCTATTTTAACGGAGAATCTTGCGAAGCGTTTCCGACTCGGCGTCGGAAGTCGCCTGTCGATCGGCCGAAACCGCACACTCGCCGCGCTGCGGGTCCGCTACATCGTTAACGACTATGAAAGTCCGGCGGGTACGCTCACGATCGCGCAGCGATCGTACGTTACGTTCTTTAAGGATTCAACGGTAGATGCGATTTCGGTGACGGCGCGCCAGGGTACGTCGCTCGATCGTCTTCGCAGCGCCCTGATCGCTGCGGCTTCACCGCTAGCGATCGAGGTCGGCGCATCGCGGCAGATGCGAGTCGCGGAGGAAGCATCGTTCGAGCGATTCTACTCGCTCGCCTCAGCCGTGGGACGCGTATCGATCGGCATTGCCGTCTTTAGCACCGCTGCCACGATGATGGCGCTCGTCGCCGAACAGCGGCGACAGCTCCTGTTGCTGCGCGTGCTCGGGCTCTCCGTCGGAGCGATGCGTTGCATGATCGTCTACGAAACTTGTCTCGCCGCTGGCCTCGGCGCGCTGCTCGGCGTCGTCACCGGTCTCGGGTTCGGCGTGATGTTGGTGCTGACGCTCGACCGGCTCGTTTCGGGCTACATGCTGATCTTCACGTTGCCCGTCGCCACGATCCTCGTCACGCCCGTCATCGTCGTGGGTACGGCGATGCTCGCGGCTATCGTCCCTGCGCGCAGCGCTTCAAAGCGTTATGCGGCCCCGGCCTTAGGCATCTATTGATGCGGCTCGGGCCGCGACTCATCGCTTTGTTGCTGACGTGTACGACGCTGACCGTAGTAGAAGGCAGCGTCGCGGCGACGACGCTCCGTTTTCCTCGTGATTACGGAGCGCACTGCGGCTATCCACGTGAATGGTGGTCGCTGACGGCGCATGTGATCGGCCCGAGAGAACGGCGATTTAGCCTTCAGGCGTCGTTCTTCCGATTTACGGTCGCGGCGGATGAAGATTCAAACAGCGCTGAATATTCGATAGTAGACGAATCGACGGAGCGGGTAGACGCTCTAGCACGCGCCGCTCGCAACGTTGGCTGCTCAGCAACTCCGACGCGCGATACGATCGCGGTCGACGATTGGCATCTTTCGACGAACGTTCGCCACGAGCGGATGAGCGCCGGCGTGGGGATCGGCGATTCACGCAACGGCTTCTCCTTAAAGTTGGATCCCAAGAAGCGACCGGTGCCGTCGCTCGGATTCGAGGGCTACGCGCTTACTCGACTCTCGGCAGAAGGATGGGTCAGCTCCGAGGGCAGTCGCTATCGCGTAAGCGGATCGGCTTGGATCGATCACGAGTATGAGACACCGCAGGCGGCTGGCAATCGCGTGGGCTGGCAGCGGTTCGAGCTGCAGCTCGATGACGGCTACGAGATCGAGCTTTTCTCATCTCGTCTGGCCGACGGCGCGTTCCGCCTGCCGTCCCGCGCGAGTGACGAGCACGGCTGCAGTGCCGTGCAAACGGATGAAGGGGTCCGCGATCCTATCGAAGGCTTCACGGTAACGCCGAGCGGACGGCGTCGTATGCTCGCGCAGAGGGACGTCGAACTCGTCATTGCGGGAAATACGTTCTGGCACAGTCCGCACGATGAAGCATCGTATCCCGCGATCTGGCAATTGACGATCGCGGGAAGGAACGACGCGATTGCGGTCACGCCGACCGTGCGCGATCAGGAGCTGCTGCCCGGTACGTCCGGTGTGGCCCTTTGGTTTGGTTCGGTCGACCTAGCGCAAGCCGGGCCGCCGGGCGACAGCTTAGGCGCCGGTTTCGTGCAATTGACGGGTTTCGCCACGCCGACGCCGCTCTAGTCGTTCGCGGCGCAGGTCCGCTGCCGCTAAACTCGCCGCCGGGCGAAGCGCGCCGCATACATTCGCGCCGCGCCGTACTCCAGGCCGGCGATCGCGGATATAAAAAACCCGACCGGCCAATCGGTTTCGTAAGCGAGGACGATGCCGGCGACGACGGCGAGAGCCCCGAGGACGAATGCCATGGCGATCGTGACGAGGGGAGCGGTCGCCAGCCGCGCGGCGGCGGCGGCGGGACCGATCGTTAAGCTGAAGACGAGCAACGTGCCGACGATGGGCACGGTCACCGCCGCGGCGAGCGCGACCACCGCGAGGAAGGCGAGGTCGAGCGCCGCTACGGGGACGCCCGCGGCGCGAGCCGCATCGCGCGCGACGGTTGCGAAGAGCAGCGGCCGCGCCATCGCACCCAGTATCGCGCAGGCGCAGAGCGCGGCGCCCGCAGTCAGAGCGACTTGCCCGCGCGTTACGCCGACGATCGACCCGAAGAGTAAGCCGAACGCGTTCGAGGCGTAATCGCGCGCGAGCGCGAGGAACAGCGCGCCCGCACCGAGAGCGCAGACGAGCACGAGCGCCGTCACAACGTCGCTCGACCGCGAGCGGGATTGCAGCGTGCCGAGCGCGAGCGCGCCGGCGACGGCGAAGACGATGAGCCCCGCGAGCGGCTCGATGCCGAGCAAGACGGCACCCGCGGCGCCGGCAAAACCGATTTGCGAGAGCGCGTGCGTCGCGAATGCCGCGCCGCGGGCGATGACGAAGTAACCGGTGAACGCCGCCACGAGCGCGACGATCAAGCCGCCGAGTAGCGCGTTCTGCAGGTACGGTTCGCGCAAGCCCGCGACGAGGTCGGGCACGCTTACGTCGCGCGCCGCGCGCGAAACGCGCGGGCCGCCAGGTAGACGCCGAGCGACAGGGTCGCGACGAAAAAGCTGACGGGCCAGCTGCGCGCGCCGTGCGTCCAACCGAAGCTTGCGTACGCGAGTGCGATCGCGAGCCACGCTTGGGCGATCGCGAGGAGCATGCCGAGCGCGAGCCCGCGCAACGGGGCGCGCACGAGCGCGATGGCGCTTGCCGCCGGGCCGATGAGGAGCGCCGTGCTGATGAGGACGCCTACGATCTGGGCCGTGTCCGCGACGGCGATCGCCATGACGATTAAAAAGGCCAGGTCGACCGCGCGCACCGCCACGCCCGCGGCGACGGCGGCTTGCGGCGCGACGCTGGCGAAGAGCAACGGCCGGTACAGGATGGCGAGCGCGACGAGCGTTCCGGCGCCGATCAGCGCCACGACGCGTAGCAAGCCGCCGTCGATATCGAAGACGGAGCCGAACAGCAGCGCGCTTTGCGCGTTCGCGATTTGCGTCTGTAAGTGCAGGAAGAGCGCGCCCAAACCGAGCGCGAAGGCGAGCACGAGACCGGTCGCGAGGTCGCGCTCGCGCGCGCGTTCGCCGAGCACGCCGACGCCGGCCGCCGCGACGACGGAGAAGGCGATCAGACCCGCGAGCGGACGCAACCCCAACAGCAGCGCGGCCGCGCCGCCGGTGAGGCCGATATCGGTAATCGCGTGTCCGGCGAACGAGAGCCCGCGTAAGACGACGAAATAGCCGATCGCGGCGGAGAGCGCGGCGACGATCGCGCTCGCAACGAGCGCGGCTTGGACGTTCGGGCTCGCGAAGAACGCGGTCACGCGGTCTTAATGTGGCGCGGCCGCTTCGTCGCCCGCGACCACGATGATCCGTCCGCGCACGCGTAGCACGTCGACCGGCCGATCGTAGAGGCGGCTCAGCGTATCTTCGTTCACGATCGCGTCGACCGTACCGATCGCCGCGCGGCCGCCCGCGAGATATAATACGCGGTTCATCGCGCGCACGAGCGGGTTGAGGTCGTGCGCGACGAGCATGACCGTCATGCCGTAGTCCCGGCCGAGCCGCGCGACGAGCGATACGATTTCGGCCGCGCTGCGCAGATCGAGATTGGCGAGCGGTTCGTCGAGCAGCAGCAGTTGCGGACGGCCGACGATCGCCTGCGCGATGGCGAGCCGTTGCTGTTCGCCGCCGGAGAGCCGGCCGAGCGGAGCG
>CAXUFI010000147.1:0-6624 GCA_964250245.1 uncultured bacterium | reverse complement strand
GTCCCGGCGGCCGTCCCCGTCGCTCCCGTCGTCGTCGCAGCCGCGCCGGCGGCCATCGCCGCGGCACCGGTCGTCGCCCCGGCCGCTTCGGCCAACGTCTCCCCCGTTTTCTTCGGCATCCCGGCGGTCATCGGCGGCATTCTCGCCGGCGTCACGCATCACGATACGACCGCGGCTCCGCCGTGCAGCCAAGGTTCGAATCTCACGAACGCCTGCCAGAAGTAACCGCTCTACACGGTCTTATGTAAGGCAACGAGGATCGCATCATCGATAGATTTGCGACAGCGGGCAGCTAATCTTCGTTCATCGAAATACGCACAACGCCGAATACGACGAGGGCGCCTGCATAACCGCCGTTCTCGACGAGACAGCCTGCGCGCAGAAGTTTAGCGAGTACCGGGCGGTCGCGCAACTCGGGCAACTATCTTCGATCGAGAACGCATCGGCCGAAGCGAGCGCTGTGGCGAGATTCTCGCGACACGAATCGAGGCGTACGAAGCGCGCTACGTTCCCGAACCGGGCTCGCCGCTCGACAACCTGCTCAAGACTCAGGGCCGGCGATGATCGCAAGTCGAAGGACGTAGCCGAGATCGCCGGCAGTAAGGGGGGACGCTTCGCACATCCTTCACGGTGAACGCGAGATCAGCGAGGCCCTGGCTCGTACGGTAGGGGCACGATTCGACGTGCCGCATACACTGTTTCTTTAGAGATTCGCCGGCCGTCGCTCGAGTAAAAAGCCCGTCGCAACGGGCTTTTTGGTGGAGATGAGGAGACTCGAACTCCTGGCATCCAACATGCAAAGCTGGCGCTCTACCAACTGAGCTACATCCCCGCGACGAACGCTCGCGCTACCGGTTCACATTCTTCGTGGGCCATCCTGGTCTCGAACCAGGGACCTCATGCTTATCAAGCATGCGCTCTAACCAACTGAGCTAATGGCCCGCGCCGCGCGCGACCCACGCGCATTCGCCGTCTAGGGGTACCCCCCTTCCGCGAGCGAGGCGACCATGCGCTCCGCAACGGCGTCCCAATTCCATTCGCGCAGCACGCGTTCGCGCGCGGCCGCACCGCAAGCGCGCAGACGCGAGCGATCCGAGAACAGTGCGATGACGCGCTCGGCGAGCCGCTCGGCCGTGGGCGGCGAAACGATGTAACCTTCACATCCGTCGGTTACTATTTCTGCCATCGACACGGCATCGGAGAGCACCGGCACGACGCCGCGGCTCATCGCTTCGAGAACGAAGCCGGGCAGCACATCCAATCGCGTCGGCGCGAGGACGACGTCCGTCGTATCAAAGCGTGCGAACAATTCGGCGCGGCCGAGCTTGCCCGCGGATACGACGCCCGCCTCCGCAGCCGAGGCGTCGTGGGCGACGATCGTCAATTGCGCGTGCGGAAAGCTTTGGCGCACGAGGCGAAACGCCGCCAAGACGCGATCGCCGCCCTTGCGCTCGAAATTCGAGCCGTTGAAGATCACGGTGTGATTGCCGTACTCTCGATCGTCCGTCGCCGCCGAAGCATAGTGACCGGCCGCGCCCACCGCGACGACCCGGGCGGGATCGCCGCCGTAGTCTTCGATCACCGATCTTCGGGTCGCCTCGCTAAAGGTAAACACCCGCGCGGCTCCGCGGTAACTCGCGCCCTCGCGTTCGATCCAGCCGCGATACGATGCTTCCGACGCGAACGGCGCCCAGTCGGGCCACTCGCGCCGCACGAGCGCCATCGTCATATCGAGGTAGTGGGCATACGGGCGGCCGGGCTCGCCCGTAACGGGCGAAGACATCGAGAACAGTTGCAAGGCGAACGTCGGCTCCGCGGTCGCGCGGGCGATGCGCGCCGCGCCGAGGGCCGACACACGATCGAAGGTGCGCGGCTCCTTGCGGTAACGCTCGAGGATCCGGCCGAGTGCGGCCCGGACCGGCCGGCGCGGCCGCGCCGCAAAACCGCGAGCGAGATAGAGGAAGCGGGCCAGCGAAGGCGGTTCCGCCACCGGCACCTCTTCCACGCTCCCGAGGCAGCGCCGAAGCGCGGCGACGAGCGGCCGGTGACGAGCGAGAAAGAACGGGTTACCGACGACGAGTAAACGCGAGCTCACTCCTCATCAGTCGGCACATCAGATCATCGCGATGAACTTCTTGAGGATCTCGTCGTCTTTCTTCTCTTGTTCGACCGCCATGTCGCGTAGCGCGTTCATTTCGCGCAGCGCCTCGGAACGCTGCTCCTGGGCGGCATTGAAGTCGGCTTTCATCCGGTCCATACGTGCCTGCAGCACCTGTTGCTGAGATTGCTGCGCGAGCATGAGGAGCTCGGCCCGTTTCGAAAACTCGGCGGCGAGCGTCGTTGCGGTATCGGGCAGCGGCTCCGCGGTATCGTCGGGCGGAGCCGCGGGTGCGGCCGCGGACGCGACGGGGAGTTGCGGCGCAACGGGAGCCGAAGCCGTTGCCGCCGCTTCGATCGCCGGCAAGCCTACTCGCCGCCGGCGGTCTTAATGAACTCTTTGAGGATCTTGTCGTCGGTCTCGCGCTGTTTCATCGCCACGTCGCGCAACGTGTTCATCTCGCGCATCTGTTCGGACTTCTCATCCTCGACGTCGTTGAATTGTTGCGATTGGATCTGCATGGCGGTCTGATGCTGAAGTTCTTCGGTCTGCAGCGCTTCATTTTCGGTCTCGTAGGCTTTGTCGATCCCCTGTTGCCAGCCGAGAATGGGATCGGTGCTCGGACTGATGTTGCCGACGCCGCTCGGGCCGCCGCCGCCGGTCACGAGACCGTTCAGTCCGCCGACCGCGGCGCCGACCGGCCCGCCCTCCATTAAGCCGGTGGCCGCCCCCGCGAGCCCCCCGATGACGTTACTTAAGAAATTTCCCATGTCGCCGCTCGTTTCTGTGTGAGTTGGGTGAAGTGGATGCGCTAGTCGCCGGAGTCGCCCGAACCGAAGACGTCGCCCTGATCGAGGATGTCGGCGACGGCAGCGTCGGCGGCACTGCCGGCGACGGCGCCGCTCGAGCCGCTCTGGCCGCTCGTCATCGAGGCCCACGTCCGCACGGGCGAAAATTGCGATTGCGACGAGGGCGCCGCCGCGTCCGCGAGAGACGCGAGCGCGGGGTCCGTAGCCGCCGCATACGGATAGCCGGATGCGCCGGCGGCGGCCGCAGGGAGCGTCGCGTTATAGGCGCCGAGCACGTTGACGGCGGCGCTCGTGGCCGGCGCTTCCGCCGCCAGGTCGTCCGGGGCGCCGTCGAGTTCGGAGAGATGCCGCATGACCGAGTCCGCGTAGCCGAGCTTCTGCCCGTCGGGCCAGGTCGTCGACGTGCCGGCCGCAGACGGCGAACCGGCATTGTAGGCGCTGAGCGCCGCGTGGACGTTCCCGCCGTAGCGCTGCAGATTTGCGGCCAGAATGCCCGCCGCCATCGTGGCGTTGGCGGCCGGATCCGCCGCAGCCGGGGAACGGGCGAACGCCCAGCTTCGGTCGTCGATCTGGAACAGACCGTGGCCGTGGCCGCCGTCGCCCGTGACGTTGTTGCCCGACGACGCGCCCGGTCCGCCCGTTTCTTGCGCCGCGACCGCCGCGAGCAATTTCGGATCGAGGCCGTAGGCGCGAGCCGCGGTCGTGATCTCGGCCCCATAGCGGATGCCGGCGAGCTCGTTCATCGCTGTTCTTCCATCGCCCGCCAATCGCGACGAAGACGTGCGCCGGCAACCCCGGCGGCACGTGCGTTGACAACGTGCGGGGCGGACTCTATGATTGAGAGGTTGTCCTCGAAGGTCCGGCGCTGTCCGAGCCGCCGGGGCGGGACAGTAACTTGGCAAAATCGGAAACGGCACATCGTAAGAAGGGCACGCGCGCCAACATCGAGCTCGGGGGCGTCCTTCACACCGGTCGCGAACTCGAAGTTCGCGAGCGGGTCCCGGTACCCGACTTCGGTTCGTTTCGCTTCCCTCGGCCCGCCGATGTCGCGCTGACGATCCGGCGCGTCGGTTCCGGGATCGAGGTGAAAGGCACGATCGACGGGGTGGCTGCGGGCGAATGCGCCCGCTGTCTCGAAGCCGTGACGCTTGCGCTGCACCTGCACCCGAACGAAGTGTTCGACCGGGACGGCGAGCGTGAGGATCCGCTGGCCGAGAGCAACGTCTTGCACGAAGACGAGCTCGACTTACCGGACCTCGTGCGACAACTTATCGACTCGGCGCTTCCGATCGTGCTCCTGTGCAAGGACGCTTGCCAAGGACTCTGCGCGGACTGTGGCCACACGCGTGACGGCACCTGCCGCTGCGAGCATCCGGAGTAGAAGATGGCGAACCCGAAATGGAAGACCCCGCGTTCGAAAACGCGCAGCCGCCGGGCGGCGAATTGGAAGCTCGGCGCCGTGACGGTCGTGGAATGTTCGCAGTGCCATCAGCCGAAACGCCCGCACTTCGTTTGCCAGACCTGCGGATTCTATGACGGCCGCCAGGTGATCCGCCCGAAAGACGAGCACGCCGGCCACAATCATCAGTAACGGCTTCGGCGGCGCCGTCGCCGCCGGACCCTTCGGTAGCAGGATCTCGGGCGTGGGTCACTACGTCCCCGAACGCGTCCTGAGCAACGCCGATCTCGAACGCATCCTCGACACCTCCGACGACTGGATCGTCACCCGGACCGGGATGCGCGAGCGGCGTTACAGCGCGCCGGACCAGTCGTCGAGCGATCTCGGCACCGAAGCCGCCCGGCACGCGCTGGAGCGCGCCGGTTTGGAACCCGGCGACATCGACCTGTACGTGGTGGCGACCGTTACCCCGGATTATCAATTTCCCGCGACCGCTTGCATCATCGCGGCCAAGCTCGGAGCCGTCGGAAAGCCGGCGTTCGATATCGAGATCGCCTGCAGCGGGTTCATTTACGCGCTGCCAATGGCGGCCAGCTTCGTGCGCGCTGGCGTGTTCAGGCGCGTGATGGTCGTCGGCGTGGAGACCCTTTCGAACGTCACCAACATGAGCGACCGCGGCACGGCGATTCTGTTCGGGGACGGGGCCGGCGCGGTCGTCGTCGAGCGCGCCGAAGCGGCGGCCGACTCGTTCCTGACCTGCGAACTCGGCTCGGACGGCTCGAATCCGCCGCTGCTCTACATCGCGGCGGGCGGTTCGCGCTCGCCCATGACGGCGGAGTTGCTCGAACAGAAGAAAGATAAGATCGAGATGAGCGGCCGCGAGATCTTTCGCTACGCCGTTACGAAAATGGTCGAGACTTCGAAAATCGTACTGGCGCGCGCGGGACTCTCGACCGCCGACGTCGACTGGCTCATTCCGCACCAAGCCAACGCCCGGATCATCGAAGCCGCCGCGAAACGGCTCGGCATCGGCCGTGAGAAGATCATCATGAACATCGAGCGCTTCGGGAACACGTCCTCGGCCTCGATACCGATCGCGCTCTCGGAGACGATCGACGCGGGTCTGCTCAAGAGCGGCCAGCTCATCGTGTTCACGGGTTTCGGCGGCGGCCTTTCGTGGGGCTCGATCGCTTGGCGCTGGAGCGCATGATGCGCTTCGCGGCGATCTTTCCGGGTCAGGGCTCGCAAGCGGTCGGGATGGGGCGGGGCGTCGCGGCGCGCTTTCCGATCGCCGCGGACCTGTTCGCCCGCGCGGAACGGGTCCTCGGCTACGACCTGCTCGCCCTCACGCAGCACGGTCCCGCCGAGACGCTACGCGAGACGCGCTACGGTCAGCCCGCCATCTTCGTCACGAACTACGCCCTGGCCGCCGTCGCGAGCGGTACCCTCGCGCCCGTGGCGAGCGCGGGCCACTCCTTCGCCGAGTTTTGCAGCCTGACGCTCGCCGGCGCGATCACGTTCGAGGCCGCCCTCGCGCTCGTCGCGGCCCGCGCCCTCGAGATGCAGGCGGCGGCGGAGGCGGCCCCAGGGTCCATGGCGGCGGTCCTCGGTCTCAACGCCGACGGCGTTCGCCGGGCGGTAGCGCAGGCGCGCCCGGCGGGCCGGGTGCAGCTGGCCAACTTCAACGGGCCGGAGCAGATCGTGATCAGCGGCGACGCGGCGGCGGTCGAATGCGCCTCCCGGCTCGCGCTCGCCGCCGGCGCCAAACGCGTCGTCGCGCTCAACGTTTCCGGGGCTTGGCACAGCGAGCTGATGGACCCGGCGCGCGAGCGTTTCGCGCGGCTGGTCGAGGCGGCCGCCTTCACGCTGCCGGCTTTCCCCGTCATCTCCAATGTGGACGCGCGGCCCTACGCCGACGTCGCGACCATCCGGCGCAACGTGGCCGCTTCGGTTACGAGCGAAGTGCGCTGGCACGCCGCCGCCGAGCGGCTCTTGGGTGAAAATCTCGATCTGATCGTCGAGTTCGGCGGGACGCGCGTGCTCGCGCCGCTGGTGAAGCGGCTGCCCGGCGCTCCCCGGACGGTCTACGTCGGCGACGAAGCGGCGCTCGGAGCGCTGCAAGCCGAATTCGCCGGAACGGTCGCCGTATGAGCGCGGTGCCCGCCGGCGTCCACGGTACCGGATTGCCCGGCATCGCGGGGAGCATCGCGCTCGTCACGGGAGCGAGCCGCGGCATCGGGCGGGCGATCGCCGTGGACTTGGCCCGGCACGGCGCGGAGATCGCGATCCTGGGCCGCCACGCCGCGACGCTGGAGGAG
>CAXUFI010000146.1:0-6626 GCA_964250245.1 uncultured bacterium | reverse complement strand
GGGTGGACGAGCGCGACTAGCTGCGGCTGCGAGGCGAACGCGATTCGGCGCAGCCCACCCGCCGCGGCGAGACCGGCGAGCGCGCCTAGCGCACCGCGGCGCGAGAGCGCCCGGCCCGCGAGCTTCACCTACGAACGGACCTTCTCACGCTCGCGCATCTCCGAGAGCACCGTATCTTCTCTCATCGCTCCCGGCGCACGCAGGAACGCGTGCATCTCTTCGGTTCTGGCTTTCCAATGGTACGGATCGACGCCGCGAACGAGTACGAAATCGCGCATGTCGTAATAGTTGCTCACCGGGACGTTGCGCGGGCTGTAGGCGATCGGGGTTTCGGCGCGCGCATACTGATAGAGCAGCGCGCGGCGAAAGCCGTCGCTCTTGTTCGTGGTCGAACTGTGCAGGATGTAGCCGCTGAAAAAGACGCAGGAGCCCGGCCGCAGCACGATCGGCACGGCCGTCTCGAGACCGGGGAAGTCGTAACACTCTTCGGCGCGATCGAGTTCGGCAGAGTTGTGCGGCCGCATGGGATAGAGGACACCCGCGGCGTGCGAACCGGGGATCATCCGCAGCGCGCCGTTGCGCTCGGTCGCCGCGTCGAGCGCGATCCACGCCGTACAGAGCGAACGGTCGCGCGTCGGAACGAAGTTCTCATCCTGATGCCAGGCGTTGCCCGGCATGCCGGCATGCTTGATGAAGAATTGGCTCGCGAACCCCTTCACGTTCTCGCCGACGAGATGTACGACGACGTTCGCGAGACGCTCGTCGGCGATGAAGTCGGTGAGCAGCGGTGAGGCTTTGTGGACGTGCGTGCACGTCACGTAGCGCGAGAGCACCGCTGCGTCGGAGTCGCCCGGCGATACGGGCACGAGCCCGTCGACCGGCCCGCGCTCGCCCCGGCACACGGCCGTCCCCTCCGCGAGGATGCGGTCGATCGCGTCGCGATCGATGAGGTCCTCGACGATGAGGTAGCCGTTTTGCCGATAGAATGCGACGTCGTCGGCGGTAATCGCTCTGCTCTGACTCACGCCGTTCGATTCGCGGAACGAGCCGCGCGCGGCTTTAGCCAAATGGCGCGCCGGCACGTCGCGATCAGCGGCGAAGGATATGGCGATGGCTCGTGCCCCGACGCTCATCCTCGGAGCGATGCCTTCGGAAGTCGGCGTGCTCGTCGGCGCCTTGCGCGAGCCGCGCTCCGGAGTGCTCGACGGTTTTCCGTACGATGCGGGGCGTTTGGCGGGCAGGCGCGTCGTCATCGCCGTCACGGGCGTGGGCGTCTCGAACGGGGCCATGATCGCGGCGCTCTTCATTCACCATTTCCGGCCGCGCGAGGTCATCGTTTCGGGCACGGGCTCGCGCTTGACGGCACGCGTCCGGACGGGTGATACCGTTATCTCGACCAAGACGATCCATCACGCCGCCGGGAGTCTAACGGCACACGGCATGCTCTATCGCAAGGTGCGCGGCCCGCGGCGCGACGAGATGACGTCGTGGTACTACCGGCCCGATCCGACGCTCCTAGCGCTTGCGAAAGCGTCGATCGCGACGTACGAGCCGCGGGCGATCGTCGTGGCGGGCGAGCGGTATTTGCCACGAGTCTTCCCGGGCGTCGTGTGCGCGAGCGACCTGTTCGGCGTCTCCGATGAAAAGATCGCCGACATCAAAGCGAAATTGCGAGCCGACATCATGGAGATGGAGAGCGCGGCGATCGCGCAGGTCGCCCACCACCTGCGCGTGCCGCACGTCGTCTTTCGCGCCGGGAGCAATCGCACGCAGGCGAACCCGGGCAACGATTATCGCAAGCTCGGCCAGATCGCGGCCCGCGCGGCGGCCCGCTGGACCGCGCACTTCGTCGGCGCGCTCGCGGCGGCGTCGTGATCGACCCGGCGCTGCCGCGCCTCGATCTCCACCGGCATCTCGACGGGAACGTCCGGCTGCAAACGATCCTCGACCTCGGCGCACGCCACGGGATCGAGCTGCCGGGCGGGACGGTCGAGACGCTGCGGCCCTTCGTGGTCGTGCGTGGCGAGGGTCTGGGCTTGATGCCGTTTTTAACGCGGCTCGACTACATGACGGCGGTCATCGCCGATGCCGAGGCCGTCCGTCGCGTCGCTCGGGAGAACGTCGAGGACGCCGCGCGCGAGGGGCTCGATTACGTCGAACTGCGCTTCAGCCCGTACTTCCAAGCGCGACCGCACGGACTCGACCCGGCGGGCGTGGTCGCGGCGGTCGTCGCGGGCGCCGACGAGGGCCGCAGTGCGACCGGCATCGGCGTGAATCTCATCGGCATCCTCAGCCGGACCTTCGGCCCGGAAGCCTGCACGCGCGAACTCGACGCGTTGCTGACGCAGCGCGACCGCATCGTCGCACTCGATCTCGCCGGCGACGAGGAGCGGTTTCCGGCCGAACTCTTCACGCGGCACTTCGCGCGGGCGCGCGCCGCGGGCTGGGCGGTGACCGTGCACGCCGGAGAAGCGGGACCGGCGGCGAGCATCTGGAGCGCGATCCGCGCACTCGGCGCGACCCGCATCGGCCACGGCACGCGCGCTCTCGAAGATCCGGCGCTCGTCGAGTACCTCGTGCAACACGGCATCGGCATCGAAGTCAACGTAACGAGCAACGTGCAAACGGGCGCCGCCCGCAGTTTCGCCGCGCATCCGCTCAAGGAGTTCCTCGCGCGGGGCGTGCTCGCTTCGATCAACACGGACAACCCGATCGTCAGCGGCATCGACTGGCCGCACGAAATAACCTGTGCGGCGCCGGCTGCGGGGCTGACCGATGCGGAGATCGAGCAGACCTTGCGCAACGCCGTCGAGATCGCGTTTCTCTCTCGCGACGCGAAAGAAGCGCTGCTGCGCGTGCGTGCGGCGCCGGCGGCGGGGTGACGAAGCGGCATCAGCTCGCTTCTGCGAGTTCTTTAAGCGAGCGCAGCCACTCGGCGTGCATGGTAAGAAGTTCGCGCCGCGTCCGCGCCCGCATCACGTACAGCAGCGCACCCCGCTGCGACTCCTCCGTGATGACGCGACAGCCGCCCCGCGTCGGCTCGATGAACCAGGCGTGCGCGCCGCTCGTCCCCGCGGGACCCTTCGCGCTCCATACGAGCAGGCGATCGGGTTCGAACGTTACGATCTCCGGCTCGAAGTAAAAACCTAACGTCTTGAACCGGAATTGCGAGCCGGCGCTCAACGACGGGCCGCCGCGAAGGATCGAGACGTCCGTGCAATGCTTGTACCAGCGCGGCCACCGGACGCAGTCGATCAGCAGCGACCAAGCCGTCTGCGCGGAAGCCGCGACGTCGATGGTGTTCTGCGCGAAGACGAGGGCCGACGAAGGTTCGTGCTCGCGCGGCCAAGCGATTCGGCCGTCGGGAAGCTGCGGGTGCTCGGGCATGTCCGGCTCCGTCATCGCCGCTGCCGGCTCTGCAGCCGTCACGCGGTCGGCGTTCGACCGGCGGCTTCGCCGCTGCGCTCGAGCGTTCTTTCGCCGCGTTCCGACATATGCGGTAACATATGCGCATGGAAGCCACCGGCAGCGGACTCGAGCGCTTCATCACCGCGCAAGCGCCGGTGTTCGCAACGGTGCTCGACGAATTGCAGGCCGGCCGTAAACGAACGCATTGGATGTGGTTCGTCTTTCCGCAACTTCGCGGCTTAGGCCGTTCTTCGACCGCCCGACATTACGGCATCGCTTCGCTTGCCGAGGCCCGGGCCTATCTAGCACACGCCGAACTCGGGCCGCGGCTGCGGCTCTGCACGCAGCGCGTCGTTGCAATCCGTAACCGTTCGCTCGCCGAGATCTTCGGTACGCCCGATGATTTGAAATTTCGCTCGTGCATGACGCTCTTTGCACGAGCGGCCGGCGAGCCGGGGATCTTCGGCGAGGCCCTCGCCCGATGCTGCGAGGGGCGCCCCGATCCCGCGACGTTGTCGCTCCTTGGGACCGAGTCGGCGCGCGCTTCCGATCCGGAATAAGGTTCGGCTATTTTCGCATCGCCGTCATCGGCGCCGGCGTTACCAGGGGATCGTGCTGCCGTCGTAGGCGCGGTACGCGCCGGAATCGCCGATGGTGAGTCCGTCGATAACGCGCATCATACCGTCGGCCGAGGTCTCCACGCTGATCGCGGCGCCGTTGCCTCCCATTCGCGTTTGCACCCAGCCGGGATGCAGCGCGAGCACCGCAACGTCTTGCGAGCGCAGCGCGGCGGCGAGCTTCACGGAGAGCATGTTGAGGGCGGCCTTACTCATACCGTAGACGAAATAGCCGTCGTCGCCGCGCGAGTTCTCGATCGAACCGAGAACGGACGTGATGTTAACGACTTTCGCGCCCCGGCGCAGCCGCGTCCGGAGCGCCTGCGTCAGGAGCAACGGCGCGAACGCGTTCACCGAAAAGACGTCGGTCAGCAGCTGCGGCGATATTTCGCCGAAGGCCCCGGTGCCCGGAACGCCGGCATTGTTTACCAGCAGATCGACGGGCTCGTCCCCGACCTCGCGGACGATCGTCTCGATCGACGCGGGGTTCGCCACGTCGGCCCGCACGGAACGGACGCGACCGTCGCTCGCATTCACGAGCGCCGCGAGTTCTTGCGTATCGGCGGCGCCGCGTTCGACGGCGACGACGTGCGCGCCGGGCCGCGCCGCATAGCGGGTCGCAAGGGCGAGTCCGAGGCCACGGTTCGCACCGGTGATGAGAGCGGTCGGCATGCGGCGCAAAACCTGTGCCCGACGCCGGGAGTTTCGCGTTCGACCTCGCCGAACGACATCGCTGCATGGCAGAACCTACGGCGAGGCCTCGAGCGGCGAACGCCGCGCGACAGATCGCCGGCGAGGTACTCGTAAATATCGCGGCGCCGTTCCTGGTGTACACGTATTTCGATCGATCGCTCGGCGACGTTCGCGCGCTGCTCGCGTCGTCCGTGCCGCCGATCGCTTGGAGCATTTTCGAATTCGCGCGAAGACGGCGCGTCGACGCGGTGTCGCTGCTGGTGCTCGGCGGCATCGTCTTGTCGCTGCTCGCCTTTCTCGGCGGCGGCTCGGTGCGGTTTCTGCAACTGCGCGAGAACCTCGTCACCGGAGCGGTCGGTCTGGTCTTTCTCGGTTCCGTTCTGATCCGCAAGCCCTTGATCTTCGCGCTGGCCCGGGCCGCGATGGCGCGTCAGTCACCCGCTAAAGTGCAAGCGTTCGAAGGGTTGCGGGGCGACGCGCGCTTTCGCCGGACGATGACGGTCATGACGCTCGTCTGGGGCGCCGGACTCCTCGCGCAGTCGGCCGCCGCCTGCGTTCTCGTGTTCGCGATGACGGTTCGCGAATTTCTCGTCGTCGGTCCGATTTTCAGCTACGCGTCCCTCGGCGTCCTCACGCTCTGGACGGTGTGGTTCAGCAGACGGCAGCAGCGGCTGCGCGAGCGCGGCTCAATGCAATAGTCCCGATATGATGTTGATGCCGAGCGCCAAGATGGCGGTGTTGTAGGCAAACGAGATGAGCCCGTGCCCGAGCGCGACGCGGCGAACGCCGCGGTCGGTGATCTGCACGTCCGAAACCTGAAACGTCATGCCGATGACGAAAGCGAAGTAAGCGAAATCGTAATCGTTGGGGTCATCGGTCCCCGGAAATTTCAGCCCCCGGTCCGCTTCGTTATCGTCATCGTCGTCGAAATAGTACATGTGGGCGTAGCGGAACGTAAACATGGTATGGATGAGACCCCAGCCCAGAACGACCGCCGCGATCCCTAAGCCGTAAACGAACGCCTTCTCCGTCGCGGTCGGAACGTGCGGACCCCGGCCGAGGATCGAGATGGCCGATATCAGCGCCACGGCGACGGTCAACAGCACGACGCCGAGCACCGCATTGCGGCCCGGATCTTCCATGCTCGCTCGCGCGCTCGTGCGCCGCGGATCCTGCTGCATGCCGAGCGTCCAGCAGACGGCGAGCAGCACGAGCGTCCCGGCGTCGTACGCCGCCACCCCACGAAGTATGCCGTGCAGCCAGGCCGGCGCTAGGACGGCGATGGCGATCGTGGCGAGCGCCGCCGGACCGAAGGCCAGCAACCGGGTTCGCCACGGCGTTACGATGGACGGCCTGCGCCGCTGGACCCTGGTCGTCGACATACGGCAGTCTGCGACGCGCACCCCCGGTCGCCTGTCGCGGCGGCACTGTTGCCGCTTAAGCGGCGGCGTAAAGTGGAGGCGGCCGCTCGGCGGGAAACGTCCCCCATGACTCATTGGACGTATCGAGGCGTGGTCGCCGGCATCGTGCTGGCGGCGCTGTTGCCGGTTGCCGCGCCGGCCGGCGACGGAATTTACGATGCCGGTACGCTCGCGACGCTGCCGGCGATCGTTCGCGCCGCGAACGCGAGCGACTACGCGTATCGCCAAGACGAGTATCTCAGCGACGTCATCGGCGCTCGCTTGAGCGGTTCGCCGCAAGCCGAATACGCCGCGCGCTACGTCGCCGGCCGCATGCGCGAACTCGGGCTGACCGTGCGTTCGGAGCGAGTCATGGTGCCGCACTGGGTGCGCGGTCTCGAGACGGCCGAGATCGCGGACTGGTCCGGCCGGCCGGGCACCGTCGAGCAGCGGCTCGCGGTCACCGCGCTCGGCGGCCGCGTCGCGCCCCCGGCCGCGGGGCGCCCCG
>CAXUFI010000145.1:0-6666 GCA_964250245.1 uncultured bacterium | reverse complement strand
GCCGACGACGCGGTCGCGAAGGCCCGCGCCGAAGCCGAGCGGCAAGCCCAAGCGTGCTCGGGGAATCGGGTTCCCGCGCGGCCGCCGTCGTCGCCGCGGCGCGCCGGACGGTCGATGGTGAATACGGTGCGGCGAAGGCGCGCGAGGACGAGCTCTCCCGCGAGCTCGCCCGATCGCTGTTGGCGCGCGCGACCGGAGCGCGGTCGTGAACGACGCGTTTTACGAACGCCTGGCGACGGGGAGCCAGATCGTCGCCGCGATCCTCTTCGTCGTCGTGCTCGTATACCTGTGGCGGCGGTTCCTCACGCCGGCCGTCGCTGCCGCGCAAGCGCGCAAGAACGCGGAACTCGAAGAGGCCGAGCAGCGGCGGGACGCCGCCAGAAGCGATATCGATGCCGCGCGACGCGAACTCGCGGCCGCGGAGGCCGACGCGCGTTCGACCGTAACGCGTGGCGAGGAGGAAGCCGCGCGCACCCGGGAGCGGATCCTCGCCGAAGCGCGCGCCGAGAGCGAGCGCGTGGCGCGCAACGCCGACGGCGAACTCGACCGGGCCCGGACGGCGGCCCGCGAACGGCTGCGCGGGGACCTTCTCGAGAAGGCGATCGCGATCGCGCGCGAAGCCGCGCAGCACGTCGACGAGCGAACGAATCGGCGCCTCGTCGCCGAGACCGTCGACTCGGTCGACCGCCCGGGGAGCGCCTAATGCAGACCGAAACGATCGCCCGCCGGTACGCGACGGCGATCTTCAGCTTGGCGAGGAAGTCGGACGCGGTCGACCGGGTCGGCGCCGATCTGCGCTCCGTCAGCGAAACCATCTACGGCTCGGAGAACATCCGGCGCTTTTTCCTCTCACCCGTCTTCGAACGCACGAAAAAAGAAGAATTGCTCGCGCAGGCGTTCGGGCCGCGCGTCGGCGACATCGCGATGCACGCGACGTTGCTCTTGGTCCGCAAGCGGCGTGAGGCGCTGCTGCCGGGGATCGTCGCGGCCTATGCGAAGCTCGCGCTCGCGGCCGCCGGCAAAGAGCCGCTCGAGATCGTCAGCGCCCGCGACCTCGCGCCGAACGAACTCGCCGAAATCGTCGCGCGGCTCGGCCGAACCTACGGGAAGAGCTTCGACGTCACCGCCCGGACCGATCCGAGCCTGCTCGGCGGCGTCCGGATCACGATGGGCGACCTGCGCATCGACGGCTCCCTGGCCGGCCGCCTCGACGACCTCGCGCGCGAACTCTTCGCACGTAATTAACTACCCCGGCCCGCCGGCCGTGGCCGGGCCCGCACTTCGCCACCGAGAAAGACCTACGTATGATCAACGCAGACGAAATCGCCGGCATCCTCGAAGGCCAAATCAAGAACTTCCAAGGCGAAGTGCACGAAGATCAAGTCGGAACCGTGATCGAGGTCGGCTCGAGCATCGCGCGCGTCTACGGCCTCGAAGCCGTACAGCAGTCGGAGCTCGTCGAGTTCGAAAACGGCCTGCAAGGGATCGCGCTCAACCTCGAAGAGGACAACGTCGGCGTCATCATCCTCGGGCCCGACACCGCGATCAAAGAGGGTCAGCAGGTACGGCGAACCGGCCGCATCGCGTCGGTCCCCGTGGGCGAATCGCTCCTGGGCCGCGTGGTCGACCCGCTCGGAAACGCCGTCGACGGCAAGGGCGAGATCGTCGCCACCCGGTACCGGACGATCGAAAACACCGCACCCACCGTCATCGAGCGGCAGCCGGTCAAACAGCCGTTGCAAACCGGGATCCGCGCGATCGACGCGCTGATCCCGATCGGCAAGGGCCAGCGCGAGCTCATCATCGGCGACCGGCAAGTCGGCAAGACCGCGATCGCGATCGACACGATCATCAATCAAAAAGGCCGCAACGTCTTCTGCATCTACGTCGCGATCGGGCAGAAAAATTCGAACATCTCGGCGCTCGCCTCGCGCCTGGAAATGGAAGGCGCCCTCGAATACACGACGATCGTGCAAACGAGTCCGTCGGACTCTCCGGCGCTCAAGTACATCGCCCCGTACGCCGGCTGCGCGATGGCCGAAGACCTGATGTACTCGGGCAAAGACGTCCTCATCATCTACGACGATCTCACCAAACACGCGATCGCCTATCGCGAAGTCTCGCTGCTGCTGCGCCGCCCCCCCGGCCGCGAAGCCTACCCCGGCGACATCTTCTTCCTGCACTCGCGACTCCTCGAACGCTCCGCGAAACTCTCCGAAGAAAAGGGCGGCGGCTCGATCACGGCGCTGCCCGTCATCGAGACGCAAGCGGGTGACGTGTCCGCCTACATCCCGACGAACCTCATCTCGATCACCGACGGCCAAATCTACCTGACGACGACGCTCTTCTTCCAAGGGATCCGGCCCGCCGTCGACGTCGGCATCTCCGTCTCGCGCGTCGGCTCGTCCGCGCAAACGAAGGCGATGAAATCCGTCGCCGGCCAGCTCAAGCTCGACCTCGCGCAATACCGCGAACTCGCGGCCTTCGCCAAACTGTCGTCCGACCTCGATAAGAACACCCAAGCGACGCTGACGCGCGGCGAGAAGATCACCGAAATCCTCAAGCAGCCGCAATATCAGCCGCAAGCCGTGGAAGACCAAGTCGTCGTCATCTACGCCGCCACCAAAGGCTACCTCACGAAGATCGACACCGCGCGACTTCAGGAGTGGTCGCACGGCTTCGTGAATTTCCTACACGAAAAGCACGGCGACATCACGAAGTCGATCCAAGAGACGAACGCCCTAAACGACGACAAAAGCAAAGCGCTCGTCACCGCGATCGAGGAGTTCAACAAATCGTTTTGAGGCTGGTTCTTGGCGGGCCGTTCGCGGGCAGCAAAAAACGAAGCGTTCAACTTCGAGGGGGTAGTCAGTGCCTAGCGTTCGGGATTTGCGCGACCGGATCCGGTCGCTTAAGAATACGCAGCAGATTACGAAGGCGATGAAGCAGGTTGCGTCGGCCAAAATTCGGCGCGCGCAGATGGTGCAGAAGCAGGCTTCGCCGTATGCCGAGGCGCTCGGCGTGATGTTACGGGATCTGATGGCGGCGGTCGGTTCGGTCGATCATCCGTTTATGAAGCCGGGGACGCAAGGCGCGCCCGTCGGCATCGTTTTGATGACGGCCGATAAGGGGCTGGCGGGCGCGTTCAATTCCAATATCGTGCGGGCGGCGGAGATCTATTCGCGCGAGCACGGTAACGTACTGTTCTATCCGGTCGGTAATAAGGCACGTAACGCGGCGAAGCGGACGCGCTTCGAGACGGCGGAGTCGTGGTCGCTTTCGGCGCAAGAGAAGTTGGCGACGGCCAAAGAAGTCGCGGCGAAGGCGACGGACGATTTCGTCGGCGGCAAGATTTCGGAGATCGTCCTCGTGGCGCCGAAGCTCGTCTCGATGATGTCGCAGAAGCCGGAGACGCGGACGCTCGTGCCGATCGTCGCTCCGCAGCGCGAAGAGAAAGCGCAGGGGCCGCGCGCGGAAGTCGAATTCGCGCCTTCGCCCGAGGCCGTGTTGACGCGGTTGCTGCCGAAGTATTTGGAGTTTACGATATTTTCGGCGATGCTCGAGACCGATGCGGCGTTTTACGCGGCGCAGCTCATCGCGATGACGAACGCGACCGATAATGCGGGTAAGCTGCTCGACGATTTGACGCTCGCGATGAATAAGGCGCGCCAGACGCTCATTACGACGGAAATGCTGGAAATCGTCGGCGGCGCGGAAGCCCAGGCCGGCTAAGAGAAGGAACGACGGATCATGGCTATCACAGAGGCTACCGGGAAGATCATTCAGGTGCTGGGGAACGTCGTCGACGTGGCCTTTACCGCCGAGACGTTGCCGTCGATCAACATCGCGTTGACGGTGCAGGTCGGCGACAATTCGTCGGCGGCCTCGAGCGGCAAGGTCGGCGCGAACGGCTCGAACGGTTCGGCTGCGGGCGGAGCGTCGAAAGGCGTCGAGCTCGGCGGCACGGCGATGGCGAAGCGCGAGCTCGTGCTCGAAGTGCAGGACGAGCTCGGCAATAACCAGGTGCGCTGTCTCGCGATGGGCTCGACCGACGGCCTCGTCCGCGGCCAGAGCGTAATCAATACCGGTTCGCCGATTACGGTCCCGGTAGGCGAGGGGACGCTCGGCCGAATTTTCAACGTGCTCGGCCGCGCGATCGATTCCGACGCGCCCGTCGAGGCGGCCGCCCGCTGGCCGATCCACCGCGACGCGCCGAACTTCGCGGCGCAGGATCCGACGCCGAAAATTTTCGAGACCGGCATCAAAGTTATCGACCTTATGGCGCCGTATACGCGCGGCGGCAAGGTCGGTTTATTCGGCGGGGCCGGCGTCGGCAAGACGGTGCTCATTCAAGAGTTGATCCGTAACATCGCGGCCGTGCACAAGGGCTTCTCGGTCTTTACCGGCGTCGGCGAGCGGACGCGCGAAGGGAACGACCTGTGGCTCGAGATGAAAGAGTCGGGCGTGCTCGCGCAGACGGCGCTCGTGTTCGGGCAGATGGACGAGCCGCCCGGCGTGCGGTTTCGGATCGCGCAGACGGGCGTGACGATGGCGGAGTATTTCCGCGACGAGAAGGGTGCCGACGTGCTGCTCTTCATCGACAACATCTTCCGCTACATGCAAGCGGGCTCCGAGGTCTCGGCGCTGATGGGCCGCATGCCGTCGGCCGTCGGGTATCAACCGACGCTGTTCACCGAGATGGGCGCGCTCGAAGAGCGGATCACCTCGACGCACAAGGGTTCGATTACGTCGGTGCAGGCGGTGTACGTGCCCGCAGACGATTACACCGACCCCGCGGTCGCGACCACGTTCGCGCACCTCGATGCGACGACGGCGCTCTCGCGGCAGATTTCCGAACTCGGCATCTATCCGGCCGTCGACCCGTTGCAATCGTCGTCGCGGATTCTCGATCCGCAGATCATCGGCGAAGAACATTACCGGGTCGCGCGCGGCGTGCAAGAGACGCTGCAGCGCTACAAAGATTTACAGGACATCATCGCCATTCTCGGCGTCGAGGAGCTTTCCGAAGATGATAAGATCGTCGTCGGCCGGGCGCGGCGCATGCAGCGCCTCTTCTCGCAGCCGTTCTTCGTGGCCGAGCAGTTCACGGGGCGGTCCGGGAAATACGTGAAGCTCGAAGATACGATCGCATCGTTCTCCGAAGTCCTCGACGGCAAGCTCGACGATTTGCCCGAGCAGGCGTTCTATATGGCCGGCGGCATCGACGAGGTGAAGCAGAACGCCGAAAAACTCGGCGCGACCGCATAGTGGCGGCGCAGTAATGGCCACGATCCCGTTCCGGCTCATTACGCCGATCGAGATCGCTTTCGAAGGCGATGCCGAACTCGTGATCGCGGTCGGTACCGAGGGAGAAGAGGGGATACTGCCCTCGCACGCGCCGTTCTTGACGGCGCTACGGCCCGGTATCCTGCGCGCCGTCGTCGCCGACGGGAAGCGGTTGGAATTTGCCACGAGCGAGGGCTTCTTGCAGGCGCTGCCGGATCGCGTCACGGTCCTCGTAGATGCGGCGTTGCCGAAGGAGCGGATCGATACGGCCGCGGCCCGCGCCGACCTCGAAGCGGCGACCGAACGCCAAAAGCAGACGCAGCCTCAGACGGCCGATTTCGCGCGCGAGCAAAGTGCGATCGACTTTGCGAACGCGCGGCTGACCCTCGGCGGCTAGCGAGGCCGGCGAGCCGCCGGTCGTCGTTGATTCGCTTTGAGCGGGGCTGACGATCGCGACGCGCGCGCCCGCGACGGCCGGCCCATCCGCGTCGTCTACGGTGCCTGCAACGGAGTCGGTCGTGCCGGCCGCGGCCGGCGCGCGCGATGCCACGGACAATGCGAAACCGAACGTAGCTACGAAGGCTCCGATTCGAAGGCTCGCCATTGACCCTCCCGCCGGCCGTGCTCGTCCGCAGAGCCGGACGATGGTAGCACGCCGGAGCGAAGCATCGGGAGGACCTATTAGGTCCCCTAAGGAGGATCGCCGTCCACGATATGAGGCCAGACGTCGAGGACGGCCGGAGGCGCGCAGGCGAAGGGCGTGACGGCTCGAGGATCGCGCCTCGCGCTACCTCAGCGGGTCGGGCGCCTCGACGCCGAATCCGGCTTCGCGCTCGGCTTCCGGCGCGACCGGTTCTTCCGGCGGCGCGGGCGCGATTACCGACCCCACGACGCCCGAATCGCCCGGCTCCTCGCTCGTGCGTTTGCCGACGTTGTCGTCACCCGTGTAATTCATGAAGCGTCCCTCCTCGTTCGCCGCGGGTACCCGCAAATCGCCGCCCCGCACCATGGTCTCCCGTGTCGCCGTCACGGCGCTGTTCTTCGCGAACGGCTTCGGCTTCGGCACCTTCGTCGCGCACCTGCCGCTCTTCAAGGCGCGGCTGGCGCTCTCGGATGGCCTCCTCGGCCTCGCGCTGCTCGGCGCGGCGGTCGCCTCGCTCTGTTCGATGCCGCTCGTCGGCCTGGCGATCGCCCGTTACGGCAGCCGCCGCATCTGCAGCGGTGTGGCGCTCGGAGCGTGCGTCTCGGTCGTCCTGCCGTTTTTCGCGCCGGCGTATGCGGCCTTCGTCTTGGCGGTCGTCACGATCGGCGCCATCTATAGCGGCTTCGACGTCGCGATCAACGCTCAGGCCGTCGTCGTCGAGGCGGCGACGGCCTGAG
>CAXUFI010000144.1:0-6713 GCA_964250245.1 uncultured bacterium | reverse complement strand
CCGTGCGCTACGGCGCGCCGATCGGATTCATGCTCGCCACGCCGATCGCGTTCGGTTCTTCGTATCGCGAACACGCCGCGGGGACGTGGCTCGTCGAAGATAAGTACGACGGCATTCGCGCGCAGGCCCACGTGACGGACGGCCGGGTGCGCCTCTATTCGCGGACGTTCAGCGACATCTCGCGCGCTTTTCCCGAACTCGTCACCGCGCTCGAGCGCTGTCCCGACGCGATCGTCGACGGCGAGATCGTCGCCCGCCGCGACGGCGCGGTGCTGCCGTTCCGTTACTTGCAGCCGCGCTTGCAACGGATCGATCCACCGCCGGAACTGCAGGCGGAGATTCCGGTCGAGTTCGTCGCCTTCGATATCTTGGCCGCGGGCGAACGCTTTTTACTCGACGAGCCGCTCGTCGAACGGCGCGCCGAACTCGCAGCGGCGCTCGAAGCCGCGCCGGGGCTGCGGCTCGCACCTTGGGAAACGCTCGAAGCCGGCGCCTCGCCCGAAGCAATCGCCGAGATCTTCAACGGCGCCCGAGCGCGGGGCAACGAAGGGTTGATGCTCAAGCGCACGGACGCGCCGTACGTTCCGGGGCGGCGCGGCAAATGGTGGCTCAAACTCAAACGCGAGCTCTCCACGCTCGACGTCGTGGTGGTCGCCGTCGAGTGGGGGCACGGCAAACGCAGTAAGGTGCTCTCGGATTACACGTTCGCGGTCCGTCGCTCCGCGACGAACGGCGAATTGCTCGCCATCGGTAAAGCGTACACGGGGCTCACCGACGTCGAGATCGCGGAGCGGACGCAATGGTTTCTCGCGCACGCCCGCGAGCCGCGCGCGAACCGGATGCTGGCGGTCGAACCGAGCGTCGTCATCGAAGTCGCCTTCGATATCGTGCAGAAGAGCGAATTGCATCGCAGCGGCTTCTCGCTGCGCTTTCCGCGCATCGTCCGGCTGCGCCCGGATAAAGCGGCGCACGAAATCGATACGTTGGAAGATGTCGAACGCGTCTACCGCGAGATGCTCGTGCGCGAAGGAGTCGAAAAATGAGTATCGTTCGCGAAACGATCGAGGTCGCGCCGGAGATTCGGCTCGTGCCGCGGCATCCGGGCGACGCGGCCGAAGTCTTCGCGGTCGTCGACGAACACCGCGCGGTACTGCGCGAATGGCTCGGCTGGGTCGATGCGATGCGGACCGTTTACGATATGCGGCGCTACGCGCAATACGCGGCCGCGCAATTCGAAAGTCGCAGCGCCTTCGATTTTACGATCCGCGTGGCCGGCGCCGTCGCGGGAGCGGTGGGCTTGCACGCGCTGGACTGGAGTAACGGCAGCGCGCAGATCGGTTATTGGCTCGCCCCGGACGCGCGCGGCGCGGGCGTCATGACGCGCGCCTGCGAGACGCTCGTGACGCACGCGTTCGACGCGTTCGGCTTACACCGGCTCGAGATCCGTTGCGCGCTGGCCAACGCGCGCAGCCGCGCCGTGCCCGAACGGTTAGGCTTTCGCTTGGAGGGAACGCTCGCGGGCGCGCACATGCTTCACGGCACGTTTCGCGATACCGCGCTCTATGCGATGACGGCCCCGGCCTGGTCACGCCAGTGAGCGCGCTTAGCGTTTGGTGCGGTAGCGTCCAGCCGCGCTGACGGCGTAGCCGAACCCGCAATCGCCGTCCTGTTCGAGATCGAGCTGCGAACCGTACGCCGCGAGCTGTAACGTGCAATCGTCCTTCGCGCTCTGGAATATGCCATGCGTATCGTGCATGGCAAACGTTCCCGCAAGCGAGCCGATATTGGGCGCTTGGTCGGTGCCGCCCACGGCGTCGATCGCGAACGCGATCGCTCCATGCTTTGCCGGATGCAGCCGTAAGATCGACTTGTACGCGCCCGCCAAACACCAAAGCGCGCCGGCCGGGCCTTCGGCATAATACGTGGCGGCGAGCGGCGGCGCGGCGTCGCCGAGCGGCGATAGCGCGATCGTCAGCGCGTTCTCGTCGAAGGTCGAGCCGGTACCGGAGCCGCCTGCCGCGCGATAGCCGATCGCCTTCGAACCATCGCTCGCCATCACATCGAGGGTCGCCGTCCGTGCGCCGGCCGCGGGCGCGCCGTCGCTCGCGGGGCCGGGCAGACCGAGATGCGTCGCCGCAAGCATTCCCGGACCCAGGACGAGCGGCACCAGGACGGGGCCGGGACGGAGATAGCGTGCGAGCGGCGGTTTCCCGGTCGCGACCGAGCCGTCGGCGCGATGCAGCGTGACGCGCGGCAGGCGCGGTACCGAGCAGGCGGCCTCCCCGACATTGCGGATCGCGAGCACGCTGCCGTCCGGCGCCGGATCGAGCGTGAGCGCGAGCGCGCTCGACGGACAAGGCGGCGCCGCTTGCGCCGGGGCGGGAAGCAACATCATCGTTGCGAGCGTAAGAATCGTCGCGCCGAGCCGTTCACGCACGAGCGGTCCACGCTTCGACGCGCATCGCTTTGAGGAGCACGCGCCGGGCCGGCCGCAGCGTGATCCAGGCGCTCGGTTCGACCGGTTGCGATTGCGTCTCGAGCAGCCGGAAGCGCGAACACAAGGCGGCGAGCGCCAAGACCGTCTCGATCATCGCGAAATGCTGACCGATGCAGACGCGCGGACCGAACCCGAACGGCAGGTAGGTGTACGGCTTGGGCGGCGGATCGTTCAGCCAGCGATCGGGGACGAACCGGTCGGGCTGCGCGAACCAGCGGGCGTCGCGCTGCGTCCGGTAGATGCAGAGCCAGACGTCGGTGCCTTCGGGAACGGGCCGTCCGTCGAGCGACGTCGCGGCGTTCGTCTTGCGGCCGATGCTCCACACCGGCGGGTAGAGTCGCAGCGCTTCTTTCACGACGGCCGTCGTGAACCGCAGCTGCGCGTAGTCGGCGGAGGCGAGTCTGTGCGCTGCGATCGCGCCCACCTCGGCGCGCACCCGCTCCTGCAGCTCCGGATGCCGCGCGAGGAGATAGCAGGCCCACGTGAGCGTGACCGCGGCCGTCTCGTGGCCGGCGAGAAAGAACGTCATGATCTCGTCATGAATCTGCCGGTCCGGCATGCCCCGGCCGAGCGGATCGCGCGCTTGCAATAACGCGTCGAGCAGATCGCCGCCGCCCGCGCCCGCGCCCCCGCCCGCGCGGCGCGCGTGAATCGTAGCCGCGATCGTGCGCTCGAGCAGCGCGACCGCGCGGTTCCACTTCCGGCTGCGCCGCAGCGGCAAGCGCCGCCAGATCGGAAGGTAGAGCACCTCGCTGCGCAGCTCGCCGAAAACGGTCGTGACCGCCGCGCCGAGTTCGGGCGCCGGCCCGTTGAAGCTCTCGCCGAAAAGCACGGTGCAGATCGTCTCGCGCGTGTAGCGCATCATTTCGGCGTGCACGTCGTGCGTTTCGCCGTCTTGCCAGCCGTCGAGCTGTCGCTCGATCGTTGCGAGCATGAGCGAAGCGTACGCGCCGAGCGCGTCGCGGCCGAAGCTCGGCGCGATCGCGGCGCGCTGATTGCGCCACAGCTCGCCGTCGCTTGCGAGCAGTCCGCGGCCGAACAGCGGCCGAAGTTTGAGGACTTCGGCGGACCGGCCGTACGCGTCGCGGTCGCGAACGAGAATCGTCTCGAGGTCGCGCGGGTGAGCGAGCAGCAAGACGCGCCGGCCGCCGAGGAGGCCGAGCTGCGCGCTGTCGCTGCGGCTCAGGACGTCCGTAAAGAAGCGCAGCGGGTTGCGGCTGATCGGCAACAGCGAACCGACGAACGGTAACCCGCGCACCTTGCAGAATCGCGGCGGATCCTCGGGCACGCGCGCTACCGCATCAGCCGTCACTGCCGCTACCCGGCTCGTGCGCGACGACCGCAGGAGTTAAGCGAACGCGCCCGTGCCGCCGCAAGCGCAGGCATCTTTATCGAACTGCGGTACGGGGACGTTGCTCCATACGAGTCGGTTACCCACTCAGCGGATCCATCGTATCGTCCCCGGCGAGTGCTTTCGTCGCAAACCAACGTGCCACACCGCGGCTCCGCCGTGCTTGCGGTCCGCTCCCGGCTCGCGCGAACCGGCGCGACCGAGCATGCTACGGCTTCAGCCGAAACGATAAAACATGCCGCTTCCTAAGTAGGGATCAAACTACGATGGCTTACGTCCACGGCTACGATGCGAAGGAAAGTATCCGTGTGCGCAAAGTAAGGCCGCGAAGACCGTCGCGCGTCTTAGCAGCCTTAACCTCTCACGTGCTTGCGAGCCCGAGCCTTCGCTTGCGCGGGCAGCACCGGATCGAGCGTACCCCAGGTATTCACGTTCGAAGTGGAAGTCAGAACGATCAGGATCTGTCCGGCATCGTTCACGCCGAGCGGCGTGATCGTGGACGCGCTGCTCGGTAGCTGCGCATTAAGGAACTGCGTGCCGTCGTTCGGGTCCCAGGTGAAGTAGGTCGGATTCGGACAATTGGAGACGAACCCGAGCACTTCACCTTTATTGTTCATGCTGATCGGCTCGACGGTAACGGGCCCCGGACAGCCCGGCGGAACCACCGGCAGCACCGTGCGAACGCCGGTATCGGCATCGTAAACGACCGCCGCGTTCGAGGTCGCATCCATATATAAGAGTTGGCCGGCATCGTTAAACGCGACCGGACCCGTGTTAGCGCCGCCGAGGGCGGGCTCGAGCTCGGTGTCCTGGATCGGCAGATGCGTGAGCGAGGACGGATCGCCGAGCGTGTAGAGCGCGGCCGTCGCATACGGGTACGAATACGTGAGGTAATCGAAGCCGAGCACTTGATTGCGATCGTTGATCGAACATCCGCCGAAGACGCAGACGTTCGGGTACGTCGGTATGAGATAGTGGACGGCGGGCGCGGCGGCCGATCCGGCCTGAACTTGCGTCAACGTATTCGCGCCCTGGTTCGTCGAGAAGTATAACTGCGCCGAGAAGTTAATCGCGGATTGGAAGCTCGGATCGTAGGGCGCGTCGCGGCTGAACTGCGCGGCGGCCACCGCGGTTTCGCTCGCATTGACGCCGATCATGGCCGAAGGGCCGTGCTCGTAAAACACCGGAGCGTGTAAGAAGCCCGCGTTATTCGTCACGACGGCGAAAGCATACGGCACGAACGAATACGGTTCGGTCAGCGAGCCGACGATCTCGTAGTCGCCGGTCGTCGCGTCGGCGTCGTTCATGCCGGCCGGCGCGCAGGTTGCGTCGGCCGTCGCCGCACGTAACGGCAACGTAACGAACGCGGAGCCGTTCCAGACGACGCAGTCGACCCGGGGGTAGCCCGTGCGTCCCGCCACGCCGAAGATTTGACCCGTATTGTTGAAGCCGAGCGGGAACGAATAGGTGTAACCGCCGCCGAGCGGCGCTCCGATCGTGTCGATCGTGTATGCGGGCGCGACGGCGGCCTGCGCGCGCCGGACGCCGCCGCGAATACCCGGCCGGCGTCTCGCCAGGCCTGAGGCCGCTACCGCATGCGAAGACGCCCGGGCGCTAACCGGACGGGCCGCCGCAGCGGGATGCGCGTAGGAAAGCAGGCAGCACGCTACGGCAGCCGCGACCGAGCCGAAAACCCTAACGCCCATGCTGGATTCCCTTCGCTCGCGCGGAGCCGGCGGGCGCCGGCGCCGGATCGAGCGTACCCCAGTGGATCGCTCCGCCCGCCGTCTCCAGCGAGACGAGTATTTGGCCGTTATCGTTAATACCGAAAGCCGCGAACGTATAGCTATTCGGCGCGACGCGAACGTTCAGGTTTTGCGTGCCGTGCATCGGGTCCCAGATCCAATAGAACGGCCCTTGCGAGCAATTCGCGGTGAAGCCCAGCACTTGACCGAGGTTATTCATGGAGAGCGGATAGTAGCTCGCGCACGACGTGCCCGGTACGGCGCCGATCGGCGCGTATGCGCCGGAGAGCCAATCGTAGACGCCCGGCGCTTGGCCCCGCGCAGAGGAGCCGAGGACTTGATTCGCATCGTTCATCGCGATCGTATAGTTAAGGTATGCCGGCAAGTCGATCGTCGCCGGTGAGCCGCCGCTCGTGCGCACGGCGTATCGATTCGTCACGACGTCGTAGCCGAGGACGTTTCCCGCGTCGTCGATGGTGCAGCCGCCGAAGGCACACGCTGCGTTCGACGTACCGTCGGAAGCCGGTACCTGCGACTGCACGGGCGAGAGACAACCCGCCGCCGGCGCTCCGCAGGCCGGCTGCAACAGACGTAACGCCGCCGGCAGCGCGGTAACGAAAATGTCCGGGAGATTATTGGAACCGCCGACGGCGAGTCCGCCGCTATTGACGCCGTAGAGCGCGGATGGGAAGTGATCGTAAAATTCCTGCGTCGCGAACGTGCCCTGGGCGCTAATCGTGGCTACGGCCGCCATCGCCTGACCGGGCGTGTGGTAGATGTCGCTGAAGGCGCCGACGACCTGGTAACTGCCGCTCCCGTCGGGAGCGTTGATACCGCTCGGCGTGCAGGCCTGCAACGTCAACGAGGGCGAGATGTCGATAAAGCGCGTGCCGGTCCAGACGAGGCAATCGCTATCGCGAGCGTACGATTGGCGATTCGCTTTCGCGACGGGAAGAGCGGTCCCGAACATTTGACCGGAATCGTTGAAGCCGACGGGGAGCGACGACGCGTACGTGCCGGGATCCGGCAGGCCGACGTCGTGGACCGTATACGCAGCGGGGGGCGCGGCGGACGAACGTGAGCGCACCTTGACGTTCGGACGCAACGCCAGGGCGGCGGC
>CAXUFI010000143.1:3967-6715 GCA_964250245.1 uncultured bacterium | reverse complement strand
GGAGCCGTGCTCGCAGCGGCGCCCGGAGCTCGCCGTACTTGTCAGCAGCCGCGGCTGCATCGTCGCCGCCGGAAGCGCCGGGCGGGCGTTCCGGCTTGGACGCAGCAAAGGCCACAGCCGGTGGGCGAGTCTCGCCGGCGGGCAGCGACGGCACGCAGCTTCGCATCGCGGCGGCGGCGGCAGCGGCCGAAACGATAGCCGCAACCAGGGTCGATTTTAGATGCACGGGCGTCTATCGCGACGTCGCCAGGCGCGGCTAGCACATTCCGGGGCCAGCCTGGAAAAGCAAGAGGTCTCACTCCGACCGCGCTTCGAAGGAGCCCGAAGCGTCCGAAAGCCGCTCCTCGAGCGGATACGGGCGCCTCCGGTGAGGAGCACGATGAATAAGCAGAAGAAAATCTGGACGCGTCCGTCCTTCGACGTTACCGCGACGGGGTTCGAAGTGACGATGTACCTCGGCACGCAGAGCGAAGCGCGCTAGACCGAAGCGATTCCGGCCGTGATTAGCGCTGCCGTCTCGGGCGATCTCGTCTCCCGGTTACGCGCGCTCGGCGAGCAGCGCTATCACGACAAACACCCCTTCCACCGTAAGCTCGTCGCGGGCGAACTCGATGCGCCGGCGTTGCGCGCGTGGGTGGCCAACCGCTACTACTATCAGCTTTCGATTCCGAAAAAAGACGCGTACGTTCTGGCGTCGCTGCCCTCGCGCGAGTATCGGCGCGCTTGGCTGTCGCGCCTGACCGATCACGACGGCCAGGGCGACCGGCCCGGCGGCACCGAGAAGTGGCTCGCGTTGACACGCGCCGTCGGTCTGCGCGACGAAGACGTGATCTCCGAGCGCGGCGTCGCCCCGGGAACGCGGTTCGCCGTCGATGCCTACGTCGATTTCGCCCGGCGGCGACCGTGGCTCGAAGCCGTGGCGTCGTCGCTGACCGAGCTGTTCGGCCCGCCGGTCATGCAGGCGCGGGCGGCCGCGATCGTGGCGTGCTATCCGTGGGTCGACCGCGCGGGCTTGGCGTACTTCGACGACCGGCTCGGCATCGCCAAGCGCGACGCCGATACGGCGCTCGCGTGGGTGCTCGAACATGCGCGTACGGACGAACAGCAAGACGCCTGCGTCGCCGCGCTGCGTTTCAAATGCGACGTTCTGTGGTGCATGCTCGACGCGACGGCGCTGCAATGCGGCGTGTTCTCATGAACGCCCTCGCGCGGTACCGCCTCGCGCGCGGCGTCCGGCTGCGGCCCGGCGATTGCGGTGAGGCGCTGATGCTCGTTCCCGAAGGGATCGTCCGGTTGAGCGAATCGGCCGCGGCCGTGCTCGAACTCGTCGACGGCGAACGCGATACGGCCGCCATCGCGCGGCTGCTGGCGGAGCGCTTCGAAGCGAGCGCCGGCGTGGTCGCGCGTGACGTCGACGAACTGCTCGCGGCATTCGTGCGGCGCGGATACGTGGTCGAGGCATGAGCGCGCCTCGCAATCCGCTCTCGCTCCTGTGCGAACTCACGTATCGCTGCAATCTGCAGTGCCCGTACTGTTATAACCCGCTCGATCTCGGTTCGCCGCGCGAGGAATTGCCGGTCGCGACGTGGTTGCGCGTCATCGATGAAGCGGTCGCGCTCGGCGTCGTGCAGATCGGCCTCTCCGGCGGGGAGCCGACGCTGCGCGGCGACGATCTGGTCGCGATCGTGCGGCGCGCGACGCAACTCGGCGCGTACACGAATCTCATAACGCAAGGGACGTTCCTCGACGACCGTTTGCTCGACGCGCTGCTCGAGGCCGGGCTCGCGCACGTGCAGATTAGTTTTCAGGCGCCGGAGCCCGTGCTCGCCGCGGCGATCGCGGGCACCGACGTCTTCGAACGTAAGCTCGCGGCGCTGCGCAGCGTCGCCGGGCGAGACGTCGCTCTAACCTTTAATTACGTGCTGCACCGGCTCAACCATCACACGCTCGAAGCCGTTATCGCCTTCGCCGAACGCGAGGGGATCCGCCGCCTCGAACTCGCGAACGTGCAATTCTACGGTTGGGCGTTTCGCAATCGCGGCGCGCTCCTGCCCTCGCGCGAACAGGTCGAGCGCGGCGCCGGCCTCGTCGCGGCGGCGAAGGCGCGGCTGGGTAGCGCCATGGAGATCGCGTACGTGCTGCCCGACTATTTCGAAGACGTACCGAAGCCGTGCATGCACGGTTGGGGTGAAGTCGCGTTGACGGTCACGCCGGACGGCCGGATGCTCCCTTGCCCCGCGGCCGCGACGATCGGCACGCTGACGTTTCCGAACGTCGCCGCGCAATCCGTCGGCGACGCCTGGCGAACGAGTCCCGCCTTCGTAGCGTATCGCGGCACGGACTGGATGCCGGAACCGTGCCGCTCGTGCGACCGCCGCGAACTCGACCACGGCGGCTGCCGCTGTCAGGCGTACCTCGTCCTGGGCGATGCGGGGCTGACCGATCCCGCGTGCGTGCTCAGTCCGCAGCACGACACGATCGTGGCCCTGCGGGACTCGGTTCCGCTGCCCACCTTTTCCCCGCGCCGGACCCAATCCTCGTTCGCGCTCTCCGCCGACGGCGAACGTTACTGGCTCGTGAACGTGTCACCCGACGTGGCGCTCCAGATCGAGAGTTATCCGCCGCTGCAGCCGGCCGGGCTGCGCGGCACGCCGATCGCGGGCATGCTCGTCACCGACGCGAACGTCGACCCTCTCGGCGGCCTCGCCGTTCTGCTCATCCTTGTTCTGGTGGGTGGTTACTCGTTCT
>CAXUFI010000143.1:0-3937 GCA_964250245.1 uncultured bacterium | reverse complement strand
CGCACGCAGCCCGCCTTCGCTCCCTTTCCCGTCGCGCCGCACCGCTGGCACGCCGTGGCGAGCGGCGCTTCGTTTCGGCTCGACGGCCCGCTGCACGTGCGCGTCGTGCCGGTCGCCGGACTCACGCCCGGCTACGACGGGCGGCGCAGCCGGCGCGACGCCGTCGTCGCCTACGACGTCCGCGACGATCGCAGCGGCGGCAGCGTGCTCTTCGCGCCCGTGTTCGCAGCCTTCGACGAGGTGCTGCGCGCGACGGCCGAGCAGGCCGCCCTCGCTTTTCTCGACGGTTCGTTCTGGTCCGATGACGAATTGAGCGAACTCGGCGTGCCCAAACCCGCCCAGAGCTTAGGGCATTTGCCGGTCGGCGGCGTGGACGGTTCGCTCGCGGCGCTCGGCGCCGTGCCGGCGCGGACGCGCGTCGGCTACGCCCACCTCAATAACTCGTCGCCCTTGCTCGATCCCGAATCTGCCGCAGCCCGCGCGGCGCGGCTGGCCGGCGTTTTCGTCGCCGAGGACGGGATGGAGTTCCGGCTGTAGCACGGCGGCGAGGTCGCCGGGGTGCGGAAACGGGAAGAAAACCGCATGATCGACGAACGGGCCCCGCAGACGTACGATTTTCGCAACGTCGAGAAACATTGGCAAGACGTGTGGGAACGCGAGGCGCTCTATTGCGCGCGCGACGACGACGCCCGCGAAAAGTATTACGTCTTGGAGATGTTGCCGTATCCGTCGGGCGATCTGCACGTCGGGCATGCCAAGAATTACACGCTCGGAGACGCCTTCGCGCGGATGATGCGCATGCACGGTTACAACGTCGTCCATCCGATGGGTTTCGACGCGTTCGGGTTACCGGCGGAGAACGCGGCGATCGAACGCGGCATCGATCCGAGCGACTGGACGCGGCAGAACATCGCGAATATGGAACGCCAGATTCGCTTGATGGGCACGGGCTACGACTGGTCGCGCGAATTCGCCACCTGCGACCCCGAGTATTACCGTTGGAATCAGTGGCTCTTTCTCCGGCTTTACGAAGACGGTCTCGCGTACAAACGCGAAGCGCCCGTCAACTGGTGTCCGAAAGATCGAACCGTCCTCGCGAACGAACAAGTCGAGGACGGGCGCTGCTGGCGCTGCGGTACGCTCGTCGAACGCCGCAACCTCTCGCAATGGTTTTTAAAGATCACGGCGTTCGCCGACCGTTTACTGGAGGCGATCGACGGCCTCGCGGGCTGGCCCGAAAAGATCCGCGTGATGCAACGCAACTGGATCGGGCGCAGCGAAGGCGTAACCTTTACCTTCGACGTCGACGAAGCGCATCAGCCGATCTCCGTCTACACGACGCGCGTCGACACGCTGTACGGCGTGACCTACCTCGCGCTCGCGCCCGAGCATCCCATCGTCGCCGAATTCGTCGCGCGCCATCCGCGGCACGGTGCCGCGGTCGCGGCGTTCGCCGCGACCGTGCGCAACAAATCGGAATTGGAACGCACGAGCCTGATGGCGAAAGACGGCGTTTTCACGGGCGCCTACGCGCGCAACCCGCTCTCGAACGAGCGCATCCCGATTTGGGTGACGAATTACGTGCTCGCCGAATACGGCACGGGCGCGGTCATGGGCGTGCCCGGCCACGATCAGCGCGATTTCGAATTCGCGACGCAGATGGGGCTGCCGATCGTACGCGTGATCGAGGACCCGCATGCGCCCGCGAACGAGCCGCTGCACGAAGCGTACGTCGCGGACGGCAGGCTGATCGCGAGCGGCGACTTCTCCGCGATGCCGTCGCCGCGCGCGCGCGAGGCGCTCGGCGAGCGGCTCGAAGCGCTCGGCCGCGGCACGCGCACCGTGAACTATCGCATCCGCGACTGGTTAATCTCCCGCCAACGCTATTGGGGTACGCCGATTCCGATCGTCTATTGCCCCGAGCACGGCGAGGTCGCCGTACCCGACGAGGCGCTGCCCGTGTTGCTGCCGGCGGACGTGCCCATAACCGGCGAAGGCTCGCCGCTCGCGCGCGACGCGGCCTTCATGGCGACGACGTGTCCGACGTGCGGCGGCCCGGCGCGGCGCGAGAGCGACACGATGGATACGTTCTTCGAATCGTCGTGGTACTACGTCCGGTATCTCGACCCGCGCAACGAGCGCGCTCCGTTCGAGGCGGCGCGCGTCGACCCGTGGCTCAACGTCGACCAGTATATCGGCGGAGCCGAACACGCCGTACTGCACTTACTATACGCGCGCTTTTTTTATAAGTACTTTCACGATAAGGGCTGGGTCGACGGCCCGGACGAACCCTTCGCCCGGCTCTTCAATCAGGGCATGGTTCTGCGCAACGGCGAGAAGATGTCCAAGAGCCGCGGCAACGTCGTCGGGATCGACGAGACGGCGGAGCGCACCGGCGTCGATGCGATGCGGCTCTTTCTTTACAAAGCGACGCCGCCCGAAGATACGATGGAATGGACCGACGACGGCATCGCGGGTCGCGTGCGCTTTCTCGATCGCGTCTGGCGGGCGTGCGAACCATTTTTTTCCGCCGCGGCGGCGCAATCGACGGCGACGTTACCCGAGGTACGCGGAACGTTGCAAGCCGAAGTCGTGCGCGGCGTTCATGCCGCGCTGCGTTCCGGCTCGGAAGAGACGTTTACGCGCCGCTTCCATTTCAACACGACGCTCGCGCGCTTGGACGAACTCGTCAACGCGATGACGCGCTTCGCGCAAAACGCGGGCAGCGACGATCCCGCGATGTTGTACGCGGTGAAGGTGCTGCCCATCATCCTCGCGCCGTTCGCGCCGCATATCGCCGAAGAACTCTGGCACCGTATGGGCCACACGTCCTCGGTTCATCTCGAACGCTGGCTGCCGTTCGATATTAAGGCGCTCGCCGTCGACCGGATCGAGCTCGTCGTCCAGGTGAACGGCAAGATTCGCGCGCGGGTAACGGCCCGGCCGGGGCTCGGCGAACAGGATGCCTATGCGCTCGCACTCGCCGACGCCAACGTCGCGGCGCACGTCGCCGGGAAAACGATCCGCAAACGCATCTACGTCCCCGACAAACTCGTCAACTTCGTACTCTAGCCGCCTCAAACGCTCTGCGTCTCGTAGGTGATGAGCGAGACGCCGCCCGTGGCAAATTTCGGCACGTCCGCGACGGTCGCCTGACCTTCGGGAGAAGTCAGCGCGGCTTCGATCGCGGCGACCGATGCGAATTCGAGAATCGCAACGAGATAGTAGGGCGGAGCGCCGCCGGGCGCGGCCAACGCGCCTTTGCTGACGGTATACGTGAGCAACCCCGGCAAGCGTTTCGCGAGCGGCACGTGCGTACCGAAATAATGTTGCTCGAAGTGCGTCGGATCGAGCGGCGCGTTATAAAGCGCGAGAAGATGAGCCACCTTACGATGTCTGCCTTTCAATTCTTGTTGCAAACTAGGTGAATCTTACCGGGACGAATGGCCTATAAAATCGCGACCTTCCGCACGATTACAATGTAGCCTTCGGCGTCTAACATGGCACTCTAGGCATTTCACGTCCGCGTAAACGCCGACCGGAATCCGAAGCGCGTTCGAAAGGCGCTCTTCTTCGTTCGTCTTTCGCAATCGCATCGTAACCTCGCATCCGTTCGACCGGCAGCCGTCCTTCAACTCAAATCAAGCATCGACGTTATTGCGATGCTTTATTTGACGCTTCACTAACCTCTCGACAGGAGAGCACTCCTCGATGCCTCGTCTTCTCCGAGCGATTTGCAGCACCGTCGCGTTCGTTTTCGCCGTGTCCGACGTGCGGGCGATGGCCGCAGATGCGTCGCTGCGAGTCGCCGTCGCCGTGCCGAGCGATAATGCGGCCGCCGGGACCGTGCTCGTGCGCGACTCGTTCGGCGAGGCCGAGTCTCCGCCCGATGCCTGGCAAACGATCGGCGGTGCGTGCTTGACGGCCGGTGCGGCCA
>CAXUFI010000142.1:0-6732 GCA_964250245.1 uncultured bacterium | reverse complement strand
TCGGGTTCGTACACGCACGCCCCCTCGCACAACTCTTCGGTCGGGCAGACGCGGGCGCAGCTCGCGCCCATGGGGTTCGCGTCCATGATCGTTCGCGCGCTGCCGGCGAGATCGCCCGTGCCGATCCGGGCGATGAAGCGCGGGATGTCGATCGACGTCGGACACGCGCGCGTGCACGGCGCGTCGTAACAATCCAAGCAGCGGTTGGCTTCGACGATGGCCTCGAGTTTGGAGAGCGGCTGCGCGAGCGGCGGTCCAAGTTCCGGGAGCAACTCCATCGGTAGGTGCTAAGGCTCCGCGTTGCCACGTTCCTTTAGCGTTTCGCCCGGACCGTCCGCTGCCGCTCGGCGCAGCGAGGCGCATTGCGTTACGTCGAGAGCCTCGTCCAGGGGCCGGCGGCGCTCGGGAGCCGGCGATTTACGAGACGGGTCGTATCCTTTCGCCGCAACGCCCCAGTTTCATCGACCGAGATTTGGGCCGAGACGGGCCGCAGCGGGCCGAGCAGCTTCCGTTCGCAGAGCCGCCAAAGTGCGAAGCCGCCGTCGTCGAGAAAACGTTTCGGTATGACGACGCGTCGCTGCAGCGGCGCGGTTACCGCGGACGGAACGATGATCAGGATAAACGCGCTGTCGTACGCGTCGACGCTTGCGACCGCGGCCCAGGAGAGCGTTAGCCGCGCCGGCCGTTCGAAAACGATTCCTGCTTCGTCGAAGCGGATCAGCGTCTCGCCGGCCGGCACCTTCACGATCGACCGCCCGAACAGCAGCGCCTCCATCGCGAATAAGCATCCGCCGAACACATGGAAGAGCCCCGATGCGCGCTGCATGACGCGCACGTGATCCAGCACGAGCTCCGTGACGCCGAAAACGATGTAGAGCACGGCGACGATCGACATCAGCCGAATCGCCAACTTCATTCCGCGGGGATGCTTCTGCAGCGCGACGGTTTCTCGCCGAGCCTCATCGGCGGCCAGCGTGAAGGATACGACGATTTCGTTCTGGTCCATCACTTCGGCAAGTCGAGCGCGAGGGCGAAGAACGGACCGAGCGGCCGTTCGAAGTCCGGCAGCGCCGAGTGACGGAAGATATCGGCCGCGGTATACCGGTCGCTGCTCGTCGCATCGTAAGCGGTAAGGGTGCGCGACGGCGGATCGACGACGAGCACCAGCGCCGTCCCGGAGCGCAAGTAGACGTCGATCTTCTCGGCGACGTTTTGGGCGTCGTCTTCGGGCGAGAGTATCTCGACGGCCACGTCGGGTGCGAACGCGGGAGCCTGGACGTCGGCGTGCGATCGACCGCGCAGCCGCTCGAACCGTACGAATGCGATATCGGGCACGAGCGGCCGCCGCGGCTCGCCCGGCGGCGCGACGCGAAAACGCCACTCGGTTCCGACTTCTCCCCGGCCGCGCGACCAGGCGATGAGCATCGCGACGAGTTCGGCTTGCAACCGGCTATGATCGCGCGTCGGACTCACTTTGCGCACCGCGCGTCCACGCACCCATTCCGATTCGGGCTCGGTGATCGGCAGAACGATTTCGGGCATCGGCATGGCGCCACAAAAGACTATCACGCCGGCCCTCGTAACGCCAAGGTCTCCGTCGGGCGCTTCAGGCGATACGTCTCGAGCACCGCACCGAACGCCGTAACTTTTTAGCCGGCAGCGACGTGTTTCGAAGCGGTGTCGCGCTCTGCTTCGCGGCGACAGCACCTCAGCCTACCCCTTACGTCGAATCGCTCGTAAGGCGGCCGCGTGTCGCCTGACGACGCGCACCATGCCGGCAGCGAACGCACGCAGATCGCGGTCGGTACCGAATTCCGTCTCTCGAGCGAAGGCGGCTCCATCCGTCGTAGAGACCGCTTCCATGTCGGCAACGAACGCATCGTCGAATCGCTGCCCCGACAGCTTCGCGAGCGCGCGTAACCTCTGCCGGAAGCGCGGATGCAGCTTCGTTCCGAACAAGATGCCGGCGGAACCCGCGATCGCGCGCAGTCTCGCATCGGCTCGTTCGTAATCGTGCCGCTCGCCGTCGCCGAGATCGCGTACGTCTCGAGCGGCGGCCTTCGCCGAGGCGAGCCGGCCCGCTTCGATTTCGAACGTACCGCCCTGCAAGACGGTAGCGACGAACGCCCGATCGGCACGAGAAGCCACGGTGACGCAGGCGCCGGGCCCCGGCGGCAGCGCCGAGACGATTCCCAGCGCGAGCGCGTATGTGTATCGCAGCCGCCGCTTATCGTGATCGAACATCGCTCCGTCGCGCGGATCACATCCGGATTTGGGTGCAACTTCGACGACCATACGTATCGGTTAACTTTGAAGAACGAGTTCAAGACTTCCGGCCGACATATGCCTTCGCTCGACCATCCATTCTTCGCTCTGCTCGATGAGAATCATGGTCACGATGCGCCAGGCAGGCTACTTGACATTGAGCGCTACAAGGAGCGCACGAAGAAGTATGGCGAAGCGGCTGCGCCTTACGCGGCAATAGTATCACATTACGCTGACGTGACAATATATGACACGACCTACCGAAAATTCGCCCGCCAGGAACGTTATGAACATTCTGTAGGTTATCAGCTGTATCAAGGAATGAATGGGAAGGCATGTTACTAGACCGGATACGCAAAGGACTGGCTCTACGCGATCCGTTCTCCGTGCTAAGAGTCATCCTCATCGGCTCGGTTACTCTATTGGTGGCCGCTTTCGTATTCTTAAGAGGGGAAATTGCGACCTCGGCGAGTGGTGGTTGCACGACAAAAAGCGGGCTACCGCTCGTTTCTCCTGATGGCGCCTTTAGCGCGATCGTAAGGGAGAATGGCTGCGAGGCTGGCTACGCATTTACAGGCACCGCAAATTTTGTTGTCGACGTTACATCCCAGACCGACTCGGCTCATTACATCACCGTTTTTGCTACTGAAGATAGCGGCTACTCAGACCAACGTCCAGTCATAACCTGGGTTGCCCCGGAAAATTTGCATATCACTGCGCTGAGCCAAGCCGACGCCGGTGTGCAAAGAACCGTCTATTCGACAGTAAAGATCAGCTATAAGTTCACCGGCTCATAGTTTTCAGCTGACTACCGTAAAACGGGAAAGCTCAAAGCTTTTCCCGATGCCGTATAGCGATGGTCCGCCTATGAAAGGTCTCGTTCCGGCCTTCGGCGGTCGTTACATCTTGTCATGCTCGAACGACGTCGACATAAAGCCCGCGCTGCCATCGCTCGACGGGACGAGCGCAAAGACGGCGTCAACCGTGCGGCCGTGCGAGCGATACGACATCACATCTTTTACGACGCAATTGAAATCAACGTAGAGCAAGTCGTGCCTTCTTAATGTGCTCGAGGAGATCGATGCGAAGCATGTTTGATACGACTGTGCTTGGCAGCGCTCATGTTGCTTGGGCAGCGCGGCGCACTGGTTTTCTTCCGTACCGGCTCATATTTCGATTTATTTCGACGTTGCCGATCAACCGTATGGATTCGGACCGAGGGCCGGCCTTCGGATGCTGCCGGTTTTAGTCATCGTAGTTGCGACTGCGAGCCTTATTCTAGACGTACCTTTGGTCGTGGCGGTTCGTCCGCGGCTTTGTGTCCGAAGACTTGGAGTTGCGGCTTATTGCCGTGCTACTCGAGCCGGTACGAGCCGCTGGAATCGATCGAGAGGCGCCCCGGCCCGAGCACGACCGAGCGCACCTGATGATCCCAAAACGCGATGACTTTAAGCGCGACGGGCCGCAGATTCGCGATGAGCGCGCGCGCGCGTTGCGAGATCGACAGCGTGTCTTTCATCCACTGCGGATGATCGGAGGGCAGGTGGTGGCCGCCCCAGCGGTCGTCGTAATCGAGCGCCGCGAGCGGACTCGGGGCGACGCTGCCGGGAAGGGCGAGCGCGGCGGCCGCGGCGACTTGAGCGTCCTGCTCGACCCGGGTGCTCACGGTGCGAACGCGTTCCGGAGACGCTGCAGAGCGGTGAGGTGCAGCTGCGAGACGCGCTGCGGTGACACGTTCATCCGCGAACTGATGGCATGCAGCGTCAAGTCGTTCGAATAGTGAAGCGCGAGGATGCGCCGCTGGCGCGGCGGTAAGAGCGCGACGGCTTCCTCCAACTCGCGGCTCGCCGCTCGTTGCGCGGCTTGCAAACTCGGATCGGCGTCCCAATCGACGGCGGCTTCGTGCCCGCCGGGCAACTGCGCGTCGAGCGAGAGCGGGGCTTGGCGGTGCGCGGCCGTCCGCGCCCGGCGCAGGGCACCGTCGGTCCGCTCGAGTTCGCAGAGGGACGGCAACGTGCCGCGCTCTTGAGCGAGTTCGTAGCGTTTCGTCTCGGCGCGGCGCAGCGTGCGCCGCACGCGTTCGGAGACGGGATCAGCGCGGCGCAGGCCGTTGAGCATCGCACCCATGATGAGCTTTCGCGCGTAGAGGTCGAGCGACGTCCCCCGCGTCGCATCGAACGTATCGACGGCGCGAATTAAGCCGAGCGAACCATCGCCGACGAGATCGTCGAGATCGGCCGCCCCGACCACGCGCATCACGCGGCGGGCGATCTGCCGCACGAGCGGTAGGAGGCTGCGTATTTCGGCTTCCCGGTCGCTCGTCATTTCGATTCGCCCGCAGCCCGCGCGCTCGCTTCGATCGCGCGTTCGAGACGGTCGGTGAGGCCGCCGTGTTCCGCCCGCGCGATCGATTGCGTCGCGGTGCCGACGACGAGATCGCCGTAGAACCCGATGGCGGCGGCGAGCGGCTTGAACGCGGCGTTCATCAGAAGCGCGGCGAACTGCGCGGCCGCCGCTCGCGACCGCGCAACGTCCGCCGGCGCACTACGAGCGGTGGAGGTTATTGGCGATGCGCAGCATTTCATCCGCGGCTTGCACTCCTTTCGAATTGGCTTCATAGGCGCGTTGCGCGGCGAGAATGGCCATCATCGATTCGATGACGGAGACATTGGATTTTTCGAGCATGCCGAAGGCGATTTTGGGCTCGCGGTCGCCGCCCGCGGCCAGCGCGTGTGCTTTGCCCGAACCCTGCGTCGCCGCAAAGAGCGCGGAGCCGATCGGACGCAGCCGTTCGGGCGCATCGAACGCGGCGAGCGCGATCCGGCCGGCGGCGAGCGTGGCCGCGCCGCCGAGCGCGACCGTAACGGCGCCGTCGCGTCCGACGGTCACATCGCGAGCGTTCGCGGGCAGGCGCACGCCTTCGAGGCGCCAGCCGTCGGCGTTGCGTAACGAGCCGTCGGCGGCACGCGAAAATGCGCCGGCTCGCGTATACGCGTGCTCGCCGTCGCGCTCGACCCGGAAGAAACCGCGGCCGTCGATGGCGACGTCGAACGCACCGCCGGATTTCTCGAGCTTCCCTTGCGCGAAGAGTTCGCGCGTTCCGGTCGCGGCCGTGCCGAGTTGCGCGTTGCCGCCGAGCGCCGCAAACGTGGCTTGCGCGCTCTTGAACCCGGGGACGTCGGCATTCGCGAGGTTATCGGCGACGACGTCGAGATTTTGCTGTTGCGCCGCCATGCCCGTCGCGGCGGCGAAGAGCGCCCGGTTCACGATTTAACGCGGGCGACGTCGTCCGCTTCCTTTTGACGTTCCTCGTCGAGGGCCGAGAGCGTTTTCTGCGCGGTCTCGAACGCGCGCTGCGCGGAGAGCACGTCGACCATCTCGCGCACCGCATCGACGTTCGAGCTTTCGAGGAACCCGCTCTCGAGCGCCGTGCCGGAGGCCAAGCGGATTCGGCCGACCTCGTTGCCGGCTTCGCGCACGATCCCGCGCGCGTCGATCGTCGCGTCCGGCGCCGCCACGATCGGTCCGTGCGCGCCGAGCAGCACGTCGCCGCGTTCGTCGGCGAGCCGGCCACCCGAGGTCCGTTCGAACGAACCCGACCGCGATCCCAAGGTCCGGCCGGCGGCGGCGTCTTCGTCCGCGACGCCGCCGACGACCCCGAGATCGAAATTGCGTCCCGTGCGCCGTAACGCGCCTTGCGCCGCGTCGATCTCGCTCGTGGCGATTAAACCGCGCGCGGTCAGTGCGGCGTGAGTTACACGTTTATGAAAGCCGTCGCTCGATACGTTCGCGAGGTTGCCCGCGGAAACGTCGAGCCGGCTCTTGGCCGCGTGCATCGCCGTGGCCATAAGTTCGATGCCATCCATGGCACCGACGGTAACGCGAGCGTATTACGTGAAAGGGGACTCCGTGTTACGCTCCGCTTACGGCGCCGCGCTCGGTGCGGCGGTCGGCGCGTCGTCGACTTCCATACACCCCGCGAAGGCTTTCTCGAAGAGTGCGCGCGCCTCGCCGACCGAGCCGAGCATGGTGTCGAGCGAGGCGGCGACGTCGAGCGCGACCGAACGCGCGTAGGCATGCAGCGGACCGTTCTCCACGAGCCGGTCGGCGGAGAAGTGCTCGAGTTTGTCATCCAGAGGGAACGGTACGGCCGTTAACGCGCGGGCGAAGCGCGGGTCGGTCGCGACTTGGTAATCCGGTAAGTACGTGCCGCCGACCGCAAGTTCGTCCGCGCCGAGGACCGTGAGCGCGCGGGAGACTTCGTGGGCGACGCGCGACGACTCGGAATGCGCGCCGTCGAGCGCCCCCGCGAACCGCGCCAGGTCCGGCCGCGGCGCCTCATCGGCGCTACCGTGCGCGGCTAGCCGTAACTCGGCGACGTGAACCCGCGCGTCCCCGCGCCGGCTCGTCATCAAGCGCCCGGCGAGCGTTTCGAGGGCCCGGACGGCGCGGTGCTCCGTGGAGATG
>CAXUFI010000141.1:0-6732 GCA_964250245.1 uncultured bacterium | reverse complement strand
GTCCGCGGCCGTCTCGTACACGCGCGCCGCATAGCCGCTGCCCGCCACTTCGCCGCCCGTGTTGTAGGCCGACAGCGCGTGCGTCAACGCCGGCTGACCGGCACCGTAACGTCGCGCGGCGGCGAGGTACGCGCGTTCGAGCACGTGCGCGCCGGACGCGACGTTCGTGCACGGTTCGAAAGCGCGGTGTACGTCGAGGCCGAGGGCCGCAAAATTCGTGGAATTGAGCTGCGCGTAGCCGACGTCGATGTTGTGTCCGGCGCGCAGCAAGCGCGTCGCGACGTCTTCCGCGGCGGCACGGTCCGCCGGATAATAGGCGCGTCGCGCCGAGTTGTCGCCGATCGCGAACGGCCGGCCGCCGCTCTCATACATGACGACGGCGCTCATCGTCAGCCGGCCGACGCGCGGCGCACACGCCGCGACGAGCTGCGCCACGAGCAGCGGCACGATCACGAACAGGCGTGCCGCATACGCCGCAGCGCCGCCGCATGAAGCCGTGAGACGCGCTTCGCCGAGATGCCGAGCCGGCGGCCGATCTCGAGTTGCGAGAGTCCGAGGATATAGATGCCGACGATCGCGTGACGTTCCGCTTCGGCGAGGGCGGCGAACGCGTCGGCGACGAGGATGCGATCCTCTAACTCCAGCGGTGCCCGCTGCGCCACGCGCTCGGCGCCGGACTCTTCGATACGCAGCGGAATCGAGAAACGGCGGGCATCGCGCAGCTCGCCGATCGCCGCCACGACGACGCCGAGCTCGTGCGCGAGTTCGGCATCGCTCGGTTCGCGCCCGAGCTTAAGCAACAATAGTTCGTGTGCGCGAACGAACGCACGCTCGAGCGACGACACGCGGCGCGGTACCCGGATGATCCGCTCGCTGTCGCGCACGTGGTGCATTAACTCGCCGACGATATTAAGCCATGCGAAGGCTTCGAACGGCGTCGGCGAGGTGACGTCGTAACGGCGGGCCGCCTTAATAAGACCTATTGCGGCGACTTGTTCGAGGTCGTTACGCTCCAGGCCGGAGCGCCAGAACTTTCGTGCACCGCGTTTGCAAAGGTGTTGAAACGAGACGACCAAACCATCGGCAGTGTGGCGAGGGGTGCCGGCTGCGACGTCTACGGCGAACATCGAAGAACCATTGCGATAGCTCCGCATGGAAGGCTTGGGGTGGGGGCATTATCAAAAACATTTGTGACGCGAATAATACCGATTTGTGACCGCGTCTTAATGTTCGAATGACACCGCAAAGCGATTGTCCGAAAAGCCGGGCCGAGGGCACTCTGCAAAGCATGGGAAGCATTCGAGTTCTCGTCGCCGAGGACGATCGTGCGATCCGCGACCTTCTCGTGCATCATTTGCAACGCGACGGGTTCGCCACGGTCGAAGCGGTCGACGGACCGTCGACGTTGCGTTTCGCCCGGGACGGCGTCGACCTTATCCTCCTCGACGTCGGGTTGCCGGGCATCGACGGTTTCGATATCGCACGCACGTTGCGACACGAGCGCCGCACGACGCCCATGATCATGGTAACGGCGCGAGCCGATGAGGTCGACCGCGTGGTCGGGTTCGAACTCGGCGCCGACGATTACGTCGTCAAACCGTTCGCCGCGCGCGAGGTGATCGCGCGTGTCCGCGCGCTGCTGCGGCGCAGCGGCATGCCGGCGAACGCGCAGCCGAGCGTGCTGCGTTTCGGCCGGCTCGAGATCGATGAAGGGGCGCGTGAAGCGCGGGTCGACGGTAAGGACGTCGGTCTTAAGCCGCGCGAGTACGCGCTGCTCTTCGCGCTCGCTGCCAACGCCGGCGTCGCGCTATCGCGCGATACGTTACTCGAACGTGTTTGGGGCTACGATTTTAACGGCGACGAGCGGACCGTCGACGTTCACGTTCGCCGGATCCGGATGCGCTTGGAGGATCAGCACCGGCTCGAAGCCTGCGTCCATACCGTTCACGGGTTCGGCTATAAGTTTGCCCAGACGCCGTCGTAGCATTCCGCTTGCCGTCGGCAACGTCGACGCGCTGACGCGGCGGTTACGGCACGATCAGATCGCCGCGCCGGTTCCGCTGCTCGTCCTGCGTTTGCGCGACCTCGAGCGCATCGCCTGGCGCGAAGGACGCACGGCGGCTCGCAACGTCGAGCGGCGCAGTTTGCGCTCCTTCTTGGCGACCGCGGCGGGGACGCTGCGCGCGAGCGACATTCTGGCGCACGACGACGAGAGCGAAGATTTTCTGGTGGCGCTGGTCTCCCCGAATCGGCAAACGGGCTCCGTCGCCACGCCGACGGATTGCCGCGCCACGCTCGCGCGATTATCGGCGGCGATGGAACTCGCCGGCGGCATGTGCGTCGAGACGGGCTGGACCGTCCTCTACGGCTCACCGTCGGACTCGCGGCTGACCGACGCGATCGAAAGCGCGCTCGAGCGGGGTGCGCGCGAACGCGAGCGTTACGCGTTCTTTTCGACGATCGGCCACGAGTTGCGAACGCCGCTCACCTCGATCCGCGGTTACATCGAAACGTTGCTGGAAGAATCGCTCGATGCCGCGACGGCGCGACGCTTCCTGGAAGTCGCGCGACTCGAAGCCAAGCGGATGAGCCGCCTCGTCGACGGCATGTTCGACATCTCGATGCTCGATTTACGCGCGGAGCCGGGGTACGTCGAGTCGTGCGAGCTCTCGTCGACGATCGCTTCTGCGCTCAACGTGTTGGGGCCGGCGGCGGCCGAACGCGGCACGAGCATCACCCATCTCGCCACGCCGCGTTACGAGGTCGCGATCGGCTGCGACCGCCTCATACAGATCGTCATCAACGTCATCGAGAATGCGATCAAGCACGGCAGCGAAGGCGGTCGGGTGTACGTCTCGATCGCGCCGCTCGACGCGCGGTACGTCGAAGTGCGCGTCGACGACGACGGTCCGGGCGTGCTCGCGGCCGATCGCGACGCCGTCTTCACGCTCGCGCGGCGCGGCGCGAATGCCAGGGCGCGCGGGACCGGGCTCGGGCTTGCGGTCGTGCGCCTCATGCTCGAACGGATCGGCGGCGAAATCGACGTCACGAAGTCGCTGATGGGCGGGGCGCAGTTTCGCATCCGGCTGCCGCTCGCGCCGCAAGGAGAACCGCCCGATGAAAGCGTCAAGGCGCTCGCCACGACGGGCTGATAGCCGGCGGCGCGTTAAGGACGCCGGCCGTCGCTAACGTATCGAGCGAATGGCGCTTTCGTGTTACTCCTTCGGGCCGGCAAACGCGTCCGCTCATACCTGACATCGCATACATGTCGTACGACCGGCTGCGACCGCTATCTCCTGCAGAGCGAGAAGTTCCGACGATCGCACCCGAGATCGTCGTCGAGATACGTTCTCCTCGCGATCTCCGCGAGAAGGGGGTTTTTCTCGCCTGGGGCGTGGCGCTCGTTCTCGTGATCGATCCCGACAGCCGAACTCTCGAAGCTTTCGGCGCCGCGGGCCGGCGGACGACCTGCGCGAGCGATACCTATTGACCGGAAATGTTTCCGGACTTGGTTCTGCCGTTGCGTCAGATATTCGACGAACTCGATATTCCCCAAGCGTAGTTCGCGGCCGTCAGATTGCCGATCGTGCATATCTAGTCGATCGCTAGCGCGCCGAACTCGATCGCGGTCGTTGGGGCACGTTGCGATGGTGCGCCGGTCACAGCCATGCGCGATGCCGTTAGCGCGAAAAAAATCCGCCACGCGAAGGGTTCGCCACCCTCACGGGTTCGTTGCTAATGCTCTTCATCGCGTTCGCTGGGGTGCCGTGTTTCCGAGTTACCCGTGCGGCTACGCTAATAATAGTTTTCAAGCCGCGCCCGCGTCGAGGCAGCGGCGATGCCGCACGCTTCAAGATTTAGCGGAGTTCGATCGCGGCTTCGCCCAGCCGCGACCGACGCCTCGCATCTGTGAGCCGAATCACCCTGGGTACACCTCTCGTACCACCTTCTCGACCGATACAATATGTATCGTGTCCGACAATCGCGTGATAGAAGAGCGGCAACCACAAGGGCGGGTCGCCACATATTCGGAAACCGCTCGACTTACCGCGCTTCGTCGTTATGAGATCTTGGAGACGGCGCCGGAACTCGACTATGATGCGATCACGGAGGTCGCGGCCCACGTCTGTGCCGCTCCGATCTCGCTTATTACGTTAATCGACCGCGAGCACGCTTGGTTAAAGGCGCGACTCGGCATCGATGTTGAGAAATTGCCGCGCAGCTCTATGTTCTGCGCCCGAGCGATCGAACGTCCCCTCGAACAGTTGGTCGTGGAGGACGCATTGACGGACGAGCGTTTCTGCGATCATCCGAGCGTGCTCGGGCCACCTTTCATAAGATCCTACATGGGGATGCCGGTCGTGTCGCCGGACGGCTTCGCACTCGGAACGCTTTGCGTGATCGATATGGTGCCACGGTCGTTTACCGCCACGCAGAGAAAAACGTTGAAGACGCTGGCCAATCAAGTGGCCACAAAGTTGGAATTGCGACTCAACGTACGCCTTCTCGAACGCGAAATCGAAAACCGCAACGCCGCCGAGAACGACTTGCGACGCTCTGCCTTTCGTGACGAACTAACCGGCTTGCCGAATCGGGCTCTTATTCTGGAACGTATCACGCACGCTATGACGCTCCGGCGAGGAACGCTTTCGAGTGCGGCCGTGATGTGCGTCGATATCGACGACTTTCAAAGCACCAACGCGACGCTGGGAACGGCGGTCGGCGATAGCGTGTTGATTGCGATAGGTTCGCGGATCGCAGCAGTATTGCGGCCGGAGGATACGGTAGGGCGTTACGGCGGCGATCGGTTCGTCCTGGTGGTGCAAGGAATCGAAGGTGCCACGGGTGCCGAATCGTTGGCTAAGCGCATACTAACGGCTTTCGAGGCGCCCGTCGTGACCGACGGCCACGCCGTTGCGGTGCGGGCCAGCGTCGGCATTACCCTGCTCGGACCCGTTTCGCGGTCCGCCCAGGACGTGATCCGAGATGCCGACATTGCAGTACATCGGGCTAAAGCTAGCGGAGGCGGCCGTTCCGGACATTTGTTTCCGGAGAATCATCAACGCGCGGTCGCCCGGCTGCAACTTCAGAGTGACCTGCGGACTGCGTTAAGCCGGAGCGAGCTTTGCCTGTACTATCAGCCGATCGTTGCGTTGCCCGAAGGCGCGATTGCCGGCTTCGAGGCGTTGGTGCGCTGGCAACATCCCGAACGTGGTCTCGTCACGCCGGATGAGTTCATTTCACTCGCGGAGGAGAGCGATTTAATCGAGCCGATCGGCGATTGGGTATTGACGGAGGCGGCGCGACAGCTGCAGGAATGGAAACGAGGGCACGCCGCGTTCTCAGATCTATGGGTAAATGTAAACGTATCGGCCCGGCAATTCAATGCAGGAACGGTGTATGACTCGATCGATCGGGCATTGAGAGCTACGGGACTCGAGCCGCAATTTTTGATTGCCGAGATCACGGAGACGTCGTTGATGAAACATCCCGAAGCCGCAGCCGAGACGATCGCGCGCCTGCGCGAGCTCGGCGTGGCCGTTGAACTCGATGATTTCGGGTGCGGGTATTCGTCGCTCGGCTATTTACGGAATTTGCCCGTCGGCGGTTTAAAAATCGATCGGTCGTTCATCAGCGGAGCCGGTCCCGGCGTTGCCGGTCCGGAGATCGTCACGGCGGTTATCGGCTTGGCATCCACTCTGAAACTCAACGTCACGGCCGAGGGCATTGAAACGCACGAGCAACTATTTACGCTACGTCAGCAAGGCTGCGCGTACGGGCAAGGGTATCTGTTTTCTGGGCCGCTGCCGGCCGATCAGGTGCCGGGCTTCTTAGCTGGCTTCGCTTTGGAGCGTGTCTTTCCGGCGGTCGCCTGATAAGCCGATCGAAGGCTCGGGTTCGCGAGCATCCGATCGGCGAACTCCGAACTGCCCGAAGGGCTCGGCGCAGGTTTACGCTCGTCGACCCGCGCCCGTAACGCTGCAAGACGATGCGAAAAAGGTGATGGGCGACGATCCTGTCGAGCGGCGTGAAGCCGAGTTCGTTCGAGGACGATTAGACGCCACCGCGTTGTCGAGCTGCGATGCGAGATGTATCAGCGAGCGAACCGGCGCCGGCGCCGTTGACGGGTTGCCGTCGGCACGTTGACTAAGCTAGGCGCATGCGATGTCGGGTCTTCGTTCGCGCGGGCGCGGCGCCGTGACGTACGACCTCGCCGTCGTCGGTCTCGGCGCGATGGGCAGTGCGGTACTGGAGACCGCGGCGCGGCGCGGTCTGCGAGTGCTCGGCGTCGAGCAGCACGGGCCCGCGGACGAACGCGCTTCGTATCATGGCAACTCGCGATTGATTCGCAAAGCGTATTGGGAGGATGGAGCGTATGTGCCGCTGCTCCTGCGCGCGTACGAATTATGGGCGGACCTCGAGCGCCGTTCGGAGACGACGCTGTTACGCCGGACGGGTGTTTTGCAGGTGGGAGGCGAGGGCAGCGCGGTCGTTTGCGGCGTGTTGCGCAGTGCGCGAACGTACGGTCTTACGGTCGAGGCCCTAGATGCGGCGGAGATCCGGCGGCGCTTTCCGATGACGCGGCCGCTCGCCGATGACGTCGCGGTTTTCGAAGGCGACGGCGGCGTGCTCGCCTCCGAGCTGGCGGTCGCGACGCAGCGGCGACTCGCCGTAGCGGCGGGCGCCGAAGCGCGCTTCGGCATCCGTGTCCGGCAGTGCTCGCGCGCGAAC